>NZ_JNJY01000003.1 GCF_000701825.1 Mycoplasma collis ATCC 35278 | reverse complement strand
CTTTATAAAAAAGGATTTGATTTCTCTTCTTTAAATGATAAAGAAATTCAAAAATTAGAAGACAATATTAATAATATGCCTAGAGAAATATTTAACTGAGAAAGTGCAAAAAATCAATTAATAAAAGAAGAAAATAATTTATTTATTTAATAAAAATATGTTTTTTATTAAAAAAGCCGTAAAAGGGTGTGTTTTTTTATTGCTTTTTTTATAAATATTTTGTTTATTTAATAAAAAATTGTAAAATAAAAGCACAAACACAAAAGTGTTGCGCTTGAATGTTTATTTTAGGAAAGCACATTTAATGTGCTTTTTTTATCAAATTTTTATTCTTTTTTTAGGATCGATGTACATTTTATCATTTTTATCTATATTAAATGTTTTATAAAATAATTCTTCATTAGCAACTACAATATTAACTCTTATTTTCGCTGGTGAGTGCACATCAGTTTCTAATCTTCTTTTTGCAGCATTTTCTGTATATTTAGATCTTCAAATTTCAGCTCAAGATTCAAAAAATATTTTAGCATCAAAGTCTTTTTCTTTCTGAGCAGCGTTTAATGAACAACTAAATCCGCTAATATCCGCTATATTTTCAGAAACAGTTAATTTTCCATTAACATTTCCAAATTCAGTTTCAGCCCCATCATAAAGCTCAATAACTGCATTGGTTTTATTTTTGAATTCTTCATAATCTTTTTCAGTTCATCAATTATTTAAATTACCATCTTCATCGAAATTAGCCCCATTATTATCAAAACCATGAGAAATTTCGTGCGCAATAATTGAACCTATTCCTGCAAAATTAGCTGATGAGTTTCTTTTTAAATCATAAAATGGTGCTCTAAGAATACCAGCTGGAAATACCATTAAATTTTTAATTGGATCATAATAAGCATTTATTTCAGTTGGTTTCATTTTTCAATATTTATCATTTTCTTTTTGGTTGTAAAGCGAAAATTTATAATCATAGTAAATTCTGTTTAATTTTTCAATATTATTAACTAAATTTCCACCTTCACTGTAATCGTCTATTTTAAATTCTTTATAAAAAGGCTCTATTTTTGAAGGGAAGCCAATCATAACTCTTAATTTTGAAAGTTTTTTTATTGCTGTATTGATTGTCTCTTTACTTAATCAAGAATTATTTTTTAATTTTATTTGGTATTCAGTAATTATGCTTTGAACCATGTTTTCTACATTTTTCTTAGCCTTTTGACCAAAATATCTTTTTCCATAAAATAAACCAAAAGGCATTCCAAAAAATTGGCTTGTTAAACTAACTGCATAATCTTCTAATTTCTCAATTTTTTTAATAGAATAAGCGAATTTTGCATATTTAAAAGCTAAATTTCTGATTTTTTCAGAAAGGAAATTCGCTCTTGAAAGTAAATTATTTATAAAAAATAATGCCTTATAATTTTCAAAGTTTTTTTCACTAAAAATTACATCAATACTAGCTAAATTTTTAGGATTTTGAACTGATATTTTACTTACAGCTTTACCAAATGTAAGATCTAAACTTTTTAAAATATTATGTTTTTTAGACATTTTTTTCAATTCACTACGGCTTTTTATATTATAAAATGAAACAAAATTAGCTAATTGTTCTGGACTTAAAACGTAATCTTTATATAAATTATCAAATTTTAAAGCCTTTTTAATTAAAGCGTTAGCTTTATTTTTTTCCATTCCATAATCAATTAAAAGTGATTGAACCATTTTTGATCATACTTTTAAACTTTTATCTCTAACTTCAGGATCTTCATACATTTTTGTACTATCTAAAATTGTATCTTGATCAGAAATTCAAGCAATATTTTTACCCCCATTTTTAAAATCAGCATAAATACTTATTTTTCAAGGTAAATAAACATATTTTTTGTTAAAGTAGTTTCAATTATCAATTATTTCACTAAATGATTTTATTTCGTTAATAGAATCTAGAGTTTCTCTTATAGGTTCTCAACCTAATTCATCTCTTTTTTGTTCATTTAAAATAAGATTATAAAATTTTACACATTCATGAAGATGTGGATAATTTGGAATTGTAGAAGCATCTTTACTTCATTTTTTTAAAAGTTTTCTTGTTAATTTTTTTATTTTTAATGAATTTTCAACAAAAGCACTAATTGAGGATTTATCATTAGGAATTTTAGATTTTTTTAATCATTTTTCATTAATAGCAGCAAAAAAATCATTTTTTATTTTATTAATCATATTTCTACCTTTTTTTATTATTTTTTTAACTTATTAAAATAATTTTAAGATAAAAAAAAGAAAAAAGTAAATTTTTTCTTTTTTTCGCATTTATAAGCCGCGTTCTGTACTTTTTAAAAAGTGTCAATTATTTATCTAAGTTAATTATATAACCTCTAAATTTTTGTTCATTTACAAAAATTCAGTTCCCCTACCTAAATTTGGGTTTCTAGCTCATGGAGTTTACCGCGTTTCACCTTAAATTAATAAGCTCGTCTCTGTGGCACTTGTCGTCTAGGCCTAAGTTTATTAGACTTAGCATGATCACTACTATCATCGCAGATAGTGCTAGCGCGGACTTTCCTCTATTCATTTTCATAAACAGCAATTGACCAATGCTAAAACATTATAATATTAAAATTATTAATTAAAAAATATTTTTTTCATATTTTTTTTTATTTTTAAGCTATTTTTAAAAAAAATATTATTTATTATTAGTGAAAAAAAGAAAAAAAATTAAATTAATTTTCAGTATAACACTTTTTTTAGGTTTTTTAATAGGAATTGTAATTTTCTATTCAATAAAAAATAATGATGTTAATACAAATAAAATTGAAAATAAAAAAAATGAAAATAATATTGAATTTATAGATGTAAAGTTAGATGGTGCAGTTAAATATGATTTGAATTTTTTATTTAAAAAAGGAGCTACTATGAGAGAAATTTTATTTAAAGCATCAATACTACCTAATGCAGATTTATCAAATATAAATTTAGAAACTAAAGTTTTTGAAAGTAAAAAAATATTTGTACCTTTTATAAAAGCTGAAAAGAATGTTTTTGATGAAAATAAAAAAAATAAAATCAAAAAAAAGAAAAATAATGAAAATAATAATTTAAATAAAAAATATAAAAAAGATAATCCTATTCTTAAAAATAATGTAAAAAATAAAAATAAAAATAATTTTAAATTTAAAAAAAATGATTTTGATTTAGAAAATGAAATTGATGATAATTCAAATAATTATGCAATTCCTAATGATTTATTAGAAAAAATTAAAAGCGATGAAATGAATGAATTAAAAATAAATAAAAATATATTGAAAAAAATAATTGATTTTTTAGAAAAAAACAAAGGAAACGAAATAACTTGAAAAAATATAAATTCAATACATGGAGTTGGCCCAAAAACTATTGAAAAGCTTCAAAAAAACTTTTAAATTGATTAATTTTGCTTTTTTTAATTATATCTACTATTTTATTTTTTGATAAACCTAATGTTTTTCTACTTATATTTAATATATTTTTTATCTTAATATTGATAATTTGAAAAGAAAAAACTAAAATTTTAATTTATATTTTGTTTTTTATTTACATATATTTAACTTTGGAATTAAAAAAACATGAGATTGACAATTTTGAAATAAATGACAAAATTTTTATAAAAAATAAATTATTTAAAAACAATTACATTTTTGAATATGATAATAAAAAAATTTTAATTTTTTCAAAAAATATTAAAGAAAATTTAATATATAGTGCAAATTTACAAATTAAAAAAATTAATTCAGATGAAGTTATGAGAGATTTTTTATATTCAAATAATATTTATTATAAAGTTGTTAAAATAAATAATTTTCTGTATAAAAACGAACATGAAAATTTTTTGATAACTATTAAAAAATTTATTTTAAATTCTAAAAATAATTATTTAAAATTTGTGCCATTATTATTATTAGGAAAAAACCATTTAGAAAATAATGAATTAATTAATATTTTGAAAAAAATAAACATTTATCATTTATTTGTTATTTCAGGTTTTCATATTGCTTTTATCAAAATTTTCTTTGAAAAAATTTTTAATTTTTTAAAAATAAAATATTTTATTTTCATTATTTTTTGCACAATATTTTTATTATTTTATTTACTCATTTTAGATTTTTCAGTTTCAGCATTAAGAGCTTTTATTTTTTTAATTTTACTAGAGGTGAATAAAAAAATTTTTTTAAAAAAATATAAAAATTATGAAATTTTAATATTTACAGGTTTTATATTTATAATACAAAATATTTATATTGTTTATTCAATATCTTTTATTTTAAGTTTTTTTATATCTTTGGTAATTATTTTTATTACAAATTTAAAAATTAAAAATAAATTTATGAATTTAATTGTAATTTCAACAGTTGCAAATATTTCTTCTTTTTTAATTTTAAATTTTTTTAATGTTTACAATTACAATGTTTTATCAGTATTTAACTCAATTATTTTTTCACCATTAATTTCATTACTTTATTCATTATTTTTTTTATTATTTTGAGCAAAAGATTTTATCGATTATATTTGTGGTTATTTATTAAAACTTTTAATTTTTTATGAACAGTTTCAAATTATTTATCAAATATATCTATCCAAATGACTTATATTTATTTTAAGTATTTTATTTTTTTGATTTTTACCGTTAATAAATTTGAAAAAAATAAAATAAATTAATGTATTATTTAGTATATGTATTTTTTATATGGCGATGAATTATTATTAATTGAAAATGAATTAAAAAAAATTTTAAATAAATATGTTAATTATGATGTAATAAAAATAAATTCCGAATCAGCAATTGATGATTTTTTAACAAAAATAGATAATTTTGATTTATTTTCAAATAATAAAATTTTTTTAATTAAAAATTCAATTTTTTTTAAAAAAAGTGACAAAAAAATTAATGAATTAATAATTAAAAATTTAAAATTAAATAATATTCAAAAAAATGTTTTTGTTTTTATTTATGTTTTAACTAAAAACGAAATTTTAGATAAAAAAAATACTTTAATTAGTTTTTTACTTAATAATAGTATTTCAAAAGAACTTTCAAAAATTTCAGATCAAAAAATTTATGAATATTATCAAAAATTACTTATCAAAAAAAAAATACAAATAAACAAAGCCAATTCTTTGATACTTTTTTCTAAATTACCGAAAGATTTAAGTTTTATTGCTAACGAGATTAAAAAATTGTCATTATACAATAAAGAAATAACTGAAAATGTTATAAATAATTTAGTTTTTGAATTAAATATTGAAGATGATTTTTCTTTTATAGAAGCTTTTTCTAAATTAAATTTTCATAATATAATAATTAAAGCAAAAAACAAAATTAATAACGGGATTTCAAAAAGTTTATTACTTTCTCAAATAAATTCATTTTTATTTGTTGTAAATACAGTTTCATTATTTCGTGATTTTTTTTCATTAGAAGAAATTGCCAATAAATTTTCAATTCATTTATTTAGGGTAAAAAAAGCTCATGATTTTTTAAATAAATATACATTAAATAAAACACAAAAATTAATTCATAAAATTTTTCAAATTGAAAAAGATTTTAAATCAGGCCAAATAAGTGAAAACATGGCTTTTGAACTTTTTTTATTAAATTTAATAATTAATTAATTTTTTAAATTTAAATAAATCTTTAATATAATAATAACTAATGAATGAAAAAAATGATATTTATTACAAACTAAATTATTGATATTTTTATGATTCTAATTCGTCAAATAGCGGCGATTATAAAGGAGTTTTTTTAAAATTAAATTATTTTAAAAAAATGCAAATTAATAATTTAATTTTTGATAGTTTTTTGCATAACTATGAAAAATTAGATTTTAATTCATCAATCAATAAAAAATATGGGTCAATTAATGATTTGATTAATTTAATTAAATCTTTTAATGATGAGAACATAGAAGTTGCTATGATTTATGATTTTAAAATTAGTTATAAATATTTTGAATGATTAAATAATTTTAATTTAATCAATGATGAACAGAATATTTTGTTTTTAATAAATAATGAAAATAATTTAAATAACAAATTTATTCAAAAAGTAAATTTAAATAAAAAAAATGAAAATGATAATATAAATGAATTTGAAACTATTTTTTTGAAAATTTTAAAAATTTATAAAAAAATAGGAATAAATAAAATTATTTTAAAAAATGTCGATTTTTTATTTAATAGTTTAAATTTCGAAAAAAATAAATTTATATTTTTTTTAAATAATTTAATAAATAAAATGAAAATTGATTCGAATATCAATTTTATTTTTGAATTCAATAATAATTTTTTTAAAAAAAACAATAAAACATTTTTAAAAGTAATTAAAGATTTTGAAACTGAAAAATATTTTCTAAATTTTTTTACTAGTTATTTATTCAATGACAATAAAAACATTTTTAACATTATAAAATTCAATAAATTAAAATTTAAAAAAATTATTAAATATATTTTTAATTTCCCAACTAAAACAACATTCATTTTTAATAATAATGAATTAGGTAAATTAAGTTCTCGTTTAAAAATTTCTAATAAAAATGTTGAAGCATTCAATAAAATGATTGCTGCTATTTCTATACTAAATAAAAATAATACTTATATTTTACAAGGTGATGAAATTGGGCAAGAAAATAAATTTTTTACTTATGAAGATTTTATAAATGATAAAAAAAAATATTTACGAAATAATAAAGCAATTATTTTAAAAGAAAATGATACAAGTTTTTTTCGCTTATGAGCTAAACATTCTAATGAAAATAACAATACAATTTTCGCGTGAAACTCATCACCATCATTAGGTTTTAATAATAAAAATTTTAATATACCAAAAAAACCAAAAAATTATAAAGTTAATAATTTGGAATACAATTTATCAAATAAATTTTCAATTTATAACTGATATTTACAACTTTTAAATTTTAAAAATGAATTAATAAAGCATAATGCATTCAAGAAGAATAGCAAAATTAATTTCATTTTTTTAAATAAGAAAATTTTAAAAATAAATCTAAAAACTAAAAATAAAGATTTTATATATTTAATTAACTTGTCGCAAAAAAATGAAAAATATAAATTTAATTTCAATAAATATGTTTGCAAATTAAATAGCCATAATTGGACAATATCAATAAAAGAATTTGAAACATTAAAGCCATTTCAATTTTTAGTTTTAGAAAAAAAATAAAATTTTATTGCAAAAATCATTTTTTTTATTATAATTTAAAACGTTACTTATATGTAACCATTCTTAAAAGGTTTTAAAACATTTTAAAAATGTACCTTAAAGATGTGACTTATTATAAGGAGGGCTAAAATGTTCGCAATCATAAAAACAGGTGGAAAACAACTTTTAATTAAAAAAGATGACACTATATTTATTGAAAAATTAGATGTTGAAGAAGGAAGAGAAGTTGTTTTTGATGAAGTTTTATTAGTTGGTTCCAAAGTTGGTACACCCTTTGTACAAAATGCAGTTGTAAAAGGAATTGTTGAAAAACAAGGGAAATCTAAAAAAATTATTGTATATCGTCATAATGCTAAATCAACACATAAAAGAAAATTAGGGCATCGTCAACCATATACACGTGTTAAAATTACTGAAATAAAAGCTTAAAATTTAGAAAAGAGGAATTATAAATGGCAAAAACCAAAGCAGGTGGATCCACCCGAAACGGTAGAGATTCGGCAGGTAGACGTTTAGGTGTTAAATTAAGTGATGGACAATATGCAAGCGCAGGAGCAATAATTTTAAGACAAAGAGGAACAAAATTTTTCCCTGGTATGAATGTAGGTAGAGGAAATGATGATACTCTTTATTCTTTAATTAACGGAATTGTAAAATTCGAAAAAAAGAGAAATAGAAAAGTTGCTTCAGTCTATGCAAATGAAAATTAATTTTTTCTAAAACACTGTAACTAGTCTTGTTATATTAATTGTAATAAGATTAGTTTTTTTGTTTTTATTTTAATTTATGTTAAAAATATATAAAAATGAAATGAGGTTAATATGAATTATAAAATCAGAAAATTTGGTTCCAAAACCGAAAGACGTGATTATTCAAAAACTAAATTTACTTTAAAAACACCTGATTATTTAGAAACTCAAAGGAAATCCTTTGATTGATTTTTACAAACCGGAATCGAAGAAGCTTTATCAAAAATTTATCCTATTATTTCTTCAAATGGAAAAATAGAAATAGAGTTTATTAAAGGAAGCGTAAGAATTCAAAGACCTGATGATGAATTCGAAGCAATTCAAGAAGCTAAACAAAAAGGGACTTCATATGTTGGTAAAATTATAGCACTTTTAAGAAAACACACTGTAGAAACAGGGGAAATTGATGAAAGAGAAGTTCTTTATGGAGAAATCCCTTTAATGTCTAAAGGTGGAACTTTTATTATAAATGGTTCAGAAAAAGTTGTTGTTTCCCAACTAATTAGATCTCCTGGAGCTTATTTTGGAAAAAATGTTCGTAATAAGCAAGCGGATGATTTATTTAACAAAGTTGAGCTTTTACCAGATGTAGGTTCATGATTAGAAATTTTCCATAGAGTTACAGGTAATTCAATCGATACTATTAAATTCAGAATTGATAAACACAAAAATATTCCTTTAATAACTTTTTTACTAGCTTTAGGATTTAAAAGAGAAACTATTAAAGAATTATTTGGTGAATCAAATGTTTTATTAGAATCACTTAAAAAAGAAAAAATAATTGAAACCGAAGAACAAAAAAATAAATTAGAAAATATTTATAGAATAATTAGAAAAGGTGATAGATTAACTGAAGATGCTATTTGAAACTTCTTACCTAACACATTATTTAATGAAAGAAGATATAATTTATCAAAAACAGGAAGATATAAATTAAATAAAAAACTTAATTTAATTGAAAGGATTCTTGAAACATATCTAGCAGAAGATTTAGTTAATACTAATGGTGAAGTTTTATATAAAAAAGGAACTTTTATTAACTCTAATTTAGCTAGAGAAATTCAAAAACAATTTGAAAAAGGAATGATTGAATTAGTTGAAATTCCTGACATTGATGTAAATAAAGTTTATGGTAAACAATTAGAATTTAAACCAGAATTAATTAATAAAAACAAAATTATTATGGTTAAAGTTTGGCCAAATAAAAAATCTTTAGAACAAAATCATAAACCAGTTTTAGTTATTTCTAACGATCCAAATTCTAATGAAATGCATTTAGTGCTTTCTGATATTGTGGCTATTGTTTCATACTATTTCAATTTAATTTCTAACTTAGGAAAAGATGATGATCTTGATTCATTAGTAAATAAAAGAATTGTTGGTGTGGGTGAATTATTACAAAAACAATTTTTACTTGGTTTATTAAAATTAGAAAAAAATACTAAGGAAAAATTATCATCTAAAGAAAGTGAAAAAATAACACCAAAAAATATTACAAATAACAAACCAATTTATAATCAATTTAAAACATTTTTTAATACTTCTAAATTATCACAATTTATGGATCAAGTAAATCCTTTATCAGAATTAGCTAATAAAAGAAGAATAACCTCTTTAGGGCCTGGAGGATTAAATAGAGAAACTGCGCAATTTGAAGTGCGTGACGTTCACTCTACTTATTATGGAAGAATTTGTCCAATTGAAACACCTGAAGGACAAAACATTGGATTGATTTTAAATTTAGCTACATATTCTAAAACTGATGATTTTGGTTTTATTCAAACACCTTATTTTCCAGTAGTTAATGGTTATGTTAATTATGATGAAATAAAGTGACTTACTGCAGTTGATGAATATGGTTATACATTCGCACAATCATCATTAACAATCGATGATAATAATAAAATTATTGATGAATTTGTTACTGTTAGAAAAGATTATCAATATTTAATTGTTAAAGCAAATGAAGTCGATTATATTGCTGTTGCATCAAAACAAATGACTTCCATCGCTTCAAGCGCAATTCCCTTTTTGGAAAATGATGATTCTAACAGGGTTTTAATGGGGGCTAACATGCAAAGACAAGCAGTTCCATTATTAGAATCACAAGCTCCTTTAATTGCAACTGGTGTTGAACATGATATCGCTAAATTTGCTGCAACAAATATTAGAGCAAATAATTCTGGAAAAGTTATATATGTTGATGCAAAAACTATAAAAATTAAACCTGATGATGAAGATTTAGCAATAGATATTTATCATCTTAGAAATTTCCAAAAATCAAACCAGGGAACAACTATCAACCAAATTCCTACAGTTAAAGTTGATGATTACATTGAAAAAGGTGATTTAATTTGTGATGGTCCTTCTACTAAAGATGGAGAATTAGCTTTAGGTAAAAATGTTTTAGTAGCCTTTACAACATGAAATGGTTATAATTTTGAGGATGCCATTATCATTAGTGAAAAATTAGTTAAAGATGATGTCTTTACTTCAATTCACATTGAAGAACAAACAATTCAATTTAGAACATCAAAAGCTGGAGATGATACTTTAACTAATGATATTCCTAATGCATCAATTAGATCAAAAAGACACCTTGATGAAAATGGAATTGTTAGAGTAGGTTCTGAAGTTACTACAGGGGATATACTTGTAGGAAGAATTAGTCCTAAAGGAGAAGATAATCCTACACCTGAAGAAAAATTATTAAATGCTATTTTTGGAAATAAAGGAACTAATCAAAAAGATACTTCACTAAAAGTTAAACATGGTGATGAAGGAACTGTAATTGATGTACAAATTATTTCAAGAGCTAATGGTGATGTTCTTGAAGATGGAATTGATAAAATAGTAAAAGTCTTTATTGCTCAAAAAAGAAAAATCAAAGTTGGAGATAAAATGGCTGGTCGTCACGGAAACAAAGGAGTTATTTCTTTAGTTTTACCTGTTGAAGATATGCCATATTTAGAAGATGGAACACCTGTTGATATCTTGCTTAATCCACAAGGGGTTGCTTCAAGGATGAATATTGGGCAAGTTTTAGAGCTTCATTTAGGAATGGCGGCTAAAAAATTAAATGTTAAATTTATTTCCCCAGTATTTGATGGAATTAAAAATGAAGATTTAGATTCAATTTTAAAAGAAGCTGATTTACCTACTAGTGGAAGATTTAAATTATTTGATGGAATTACTGGTAAAGAATTTGACTCCAAAGTTTCAGTAGGAATTATGTATATGTTAAAACTTCAACATATGGTTGATGATAAAATTAATGCTCGTAGTGTAGGGCCATATTCATTAATCAGTCAGCAACCACTAGGAGGAAAATCTCAAAATGGTGGACAAAGATTTGGTGAAATGGAAACTTGAGCTCTAGAAGCTTTTGGAGCTGCTACTGTTTTACAAGAGCTTTTAACATATAAATCAGATAATATTTTAGGACGTAATATGTTATATAACACTTTAATTTCTGGTGGTGAAATACCAAAACCAGGAATGCCAGAATCATTCAATGTTCTTGCTTATGAATTAAGAGGTTTAAATATTAAACTAGAAGTTCATAAAAAAGATTTTGGTCAAAAATATAAATTTGAACAAATGGAAGGTATTGATGAAGAGCTTGCTTTAAGCGATGAATTCAATGATATTATCATTAAAAATTACTTTGATGATGAAGATAATTAAGAGGAGACAAAATGGATAAAATTGAAAAAGTTTCTCGTAAATATGCTTTAATTGATGAAAATACAATTGAAAAAATTTCTCTTTCTTTAGCTACTAGCCAAGATGTTTTAGAATGATCAAATGGAGAAGTAACTAAACCTGAAACTATTAATTATAAAACTTTCAAACCAGAAAGAGAAGGTTTGTTTGATGAATTAATTTTTGGTCCTGTTATTGATTTTAAATGTTCAATTTGTGGAAAAAAATATAAAAAATCTAATGAAGGAACAATTTGTACAGTTTCTGAACAATGTAAAAAATTAAAATCTACAATCTTAGCTAAAATATCAAGAAGATCAAGAATGGGACATATTAAATTAGAATCACCTGTTGTACACTTTTGATATTTTAGAATTGATCATTCAATTATTTCAAAACTTTTAGGAATAAAAGTGGAAGATAATAAAAGTAAAGGTGTTACAAAAGCTGATTTAGAATCTGTTATTTATTACAAAAGTCATATTATCTTAGAATCTGGCGGGATTAAAGCATTACCTAAAAATTCTATTATTAATTTAAATGAAGCTGGTGTTATTTATAGTCATGCTCTTCAAGAAATTAAAGAAAAACATCAACCAAATTCTGAAGCTTATCAAGAACTAGATGAAGCATTAAGAAATTTAAATGAATATTCAAGTTCTAGAGTAGGAAAAGAATATGGAATTGATTTTTATGAATTAAATGAAATTATTGAAGAATATTCAGATGCTAAAATTGATACCGGAGCTAGAGCTATTGAATATTTACTTGATAAATTAGATCTTCAAAAAGAAAAAGAAAGTATTTGAAATGAAGTTCAAGAAATTCAAAACTTACCAAAAGAAAAATTAACAAATTCAAAAATCCAAGAACGTGATAAGTTATATAAAAGATTAAAAGTAATTAATTCATTTATTAATTCTAAACAAGATCCAAAATCAATGCTTATTAATTATCTTCCGGTTATTCCAGCTGATTTAAGACCTCTTATTCAATTAGATGCAGGAAGACACTCAACTTCTGATATTAATGAATTATATCGTCGTATTATCATTAGAAATAATAGATTAAAAAAATGATATGAAACTGATGCACCTATTTTGATTATTCAAAATGAGCTTAGAATGATCCAAGAAGCAGTTGATTCTTTAATTGATAATCAAAGAAAATCACCACAAGCTACACCTTCTAAAGATGGAAGACCTCTTAAATCAATCTCTGATGCTCTTACAGGTAAAAAAGGACGTTTTAGACAAAATTTATTAGGAAAAAGAGTTGATTATTCTGGACGTAGTGTTATTGTTGTTGGTCCAAATTTAAAAATGCATCAAGTAGGTATTCCAAGGGAAATGGCTGCTAAATTATTCGAACCACTTATTATAAAAAGATTAATTGATGAAAATATTTCAAGTTCAATTAAAAGTGCAAGAAAATCAATCGAAGAATTAGATGCTAAAATTTGACCACATGTTGAAAAAGTTATTGAAGGAAGATTAGTATTATTAAATAGAGCACCTTCATTACACCGTTTATCAATTCGTGCTTTTGAACCTGTTTTAGTTAGAGGAAGAGCGATTAAACTTCATCCATTAGTAACTGCAGGATTTAACGCCGATTTTGATGGTGATCAAATGGCTGTCCATGTTCCAATTAGTGCAGAAGCTATTAGAGAATCACGTGAATTAATGTTAGCTAATAGAAATATTCTCGGACCAAAAGATGGTGAGCCTATAGTTAATCCAACTCAAGATATGATTTTAGGTCTTTATTATCTAACACAAGAGTTAAGAGATGATCGTCAAGCTAAAGGTGAAGGTAATTTTTATAGTACTTACAATGATCTTATAAGAGCTTATGAAGCTGGGTTTGTTGCGCTAAATGCAAGAGTAGCCCTTCCATATAATGAAGTTAAAAAAACAATTAAAACTCACAATAATTTAATTATCTCTTCAGTAGGTAAATTTATTTTCAATAACGCCCTCCCACAAAGTTTCCCATTTATTTTTGATACTGATGTTGATAATTTAATTGAAAAACAACAAGAAAAATTAGATAAATATACAGTTCCTAAAGGTGCTAATATTATTGAATTTATTAATAATTTAGAACACAATAAACCTTTAACAAAAAAACATATTGCTAAAATAATTAGACAAATTTATGATAATTTTGATATTGTTGTTGCCCTCGAAGATATAGTTAGCGTTATTAAAAAAATAGCTCTCGATGAAGAGAATGAATTATATGATAAATCGCTAGAATATTATTCTAAACTTATTGATTATAAAGAAGAGCCCATCTCTGCACAACATGCTGTAAATCTAGCTAAATTAACAAAAGAAGAATTTTTAAAAATTAAAAGAAAACTTTTTAAAAACAAAAATACCGAGATAGAATTTGCACTCAATACTAAAGTTAAAATTGAACTTGTTGATAAAATTTGATTTAGATATACAAATTATGTAGCTGAAATTCTTGACCAAATTAAAGATTTAGGATTTAAATATTCAACAATTTCAGGAACATCTATTTCAATAGATGAGATGAAATCTGAAATTGATAAAGAAAAATATATAATCGAAGGTGATTTATATATTAAAAATTTAAATAACTATTTTAAATTAGGAATGTTAACAGATGATGAAAGATATACTTTAAGTATTGATAAATGAAGCAAAATCAAAGAAAATATTCAAAAAGAGCTTACTAAAGTTGTTGATAAATTAGATAATAATTCATTATTTATGATGATGAAATCTGGAGCTAGAGCTAATATTTCTAACTATGTACAACTTTCAGGGATGAGAGGTTTGATGGCTAATAACGTTAAAACTCTTAAAGCCGACGCTGAAAATGATCGTGTGGTTAGATCAACAGTTGAAGTTCCAGTTAAAAGTTCTTTCCTTGAAGGTTTAACTTCTTTTGAGTTTTATTCATCAACACACGGGGGAAGAAAAGGACTTACCGATACAGCGCTTAATACTGCTAAATCTGGTTATTTAACTAGAAGATTAGTTGATGTTGCTCAAAATATCGTTGTTAAAGAAAAAGACTGTGGATCAGATTTTGGTTATATTGTTCGTGATATTATTGATACTAAAACTAAAACAATAATTGTTTCACTTTTTGAAAGAATTGAAGGAAGATATACTAATTCAGCAATTTATCATCCTACTACTAATAAATTAATTATTGATAAAAATAAATTTATAACTGTTGATATAGCTAATGAAATTATTAATTCAGGGATTGAAGAAGTTGATATTAGATCAATTTTAAGTTGTCATATCCGAAATGGAGTATGTAAAAAATGTTATGGTAAAGATCTTGCAACAAACAGAATTGTTGCAATCGGTGAAGCGGTAGGAATTATTGCTGCACAATCAATTGGTGAACCAGGAACACAATTAACAATGCGTACTTTCCACTCTGGAGGAGTAGCTGGAATTGAAGATATTACAGGTGGTTTTGCTAGATTGATTGAATTAATCGATGCTTATGATCGTCCTTGAGGTAAACCAGCTTTAATTTCACCATTTAAAGGAGAGATTAAAGCAATTGAAGAAGTTGTAGATAAAAACACAAAAATTAACACAGGTAGTTTTTTAGTTAAAATGGAATATTTAAATGATGATAATATTCCATCTATCAAACCATTTTACATTCAACCAAATCAAAAATTAAGAGTAAAAATTGGTGATAAAATTGTTCCAGGTCAAAAAATTACCGAAGGACCTATTGTTCTTAAAGAATTACTTAATTATACTGATGCAAGAAAAGTACAAAATTACTTATTAAAAGAAATTCAAAGACTATATAGAATGCAAGGGATTTCTATTAGTGATAAATATATTGAAATCATCATTAGGCAAATGCTATCTAAAATTTTAATTAAAGATGCAGGAGATTCACAATTTTTTGTTGGAACATTTGTTGATATTTTTGAATATCAAGAAGCTAATGGTAAATTATTAGCGCAAAATAAAAAACCTGCATTTGGTGAAATGATAATTAAAGGTGCAAAACAAACTCCATTATTATCAGATTCCTTTTTAGCAGCTGCATCATATCAAGAAACTTCAAAAATTTTAGTTCACGCTTCAATCTCTTCACAAGTTGATAAATTAGAAGGATTAAAAGAAAACATTATTGTCGGACATAAAATTCCAGCTGGAACTAATTCTAAATACGAGCCTAAATCAAAATATGATATCAAAGATCCAGCTTGATATTTTAAAAAACATATTTAATATATAAAATGAAAATTTAATTTTTAAGTGCTTGCTTATTTAAAATTTTAAAAAATAATAAAATTTTAAATAATAGCACTTTTTTTTATATAAAAAAGTTTTTCATTAAAAAAAATGATGATTATTAATGATTATTAGTATTATTTTTTAAATAAAAAAAATTAATAATTAATATATTAAATTATTATACAATTTATATATAATAAAAAAATATTTAAAAGTAACCATGAAAAGAAAAAAGATTTTTAAATTTTTATCATTATTTTTAGGTTTTACAACAACAGCATTTATATTTAGTGCTAAAGGAGATATTAAAGCTAACGAGAATATCAAATTAGAAAAAAACATTTTAGTTAATAATGAGTTAAAAGATAAAAAAATAATTGAAAGAAAAGTTATAAGATACTCACAATTAAATGTTGATGATAAAACAAATAATAATGAAATTATTAATATAAATGAAGTTAAATTATTATTAAATTATGAAGTAAAAGATTTTGAAACAATAAATGAAAATAAAAAGTTTTTCACAAACAAAAACAATGATTTTATTAATTTGAATGAATAATGGTGGAATTTTAAGAGATAAAGAAAATAGACCTATTCATAATTATAACTGATGAGATTTTTTAAATCCACTTGCAATTGCTGCTAGAATACTAGCAAATACTCCAGGTGAAATAAAATGACAAACTGAACACAATAACGAAGAATGATTAAAAAAAGGTGAAATGGAAAAAAGACAAAATAATAAATTTTTTACAGATTTTGATTTATATTTTGAAAAATGAAATGGCTATTCATGAGAAGTAGTTAAAAATATTAACGTTATAAATAGTAATGTTGAAGTGATTGATTATAATATCAATGAAACTGGAAAATATAGAATAAGAATTAAAAAGTATTCAAATATTTTTGAAAATTCAATAAATGATGTTTTGGCGGTAACCTATGTTAAAAATTAAACTTAAAAAAATATTTTGTTATGTTGTGTTTATTTTAAGTTTAGCAAGTATTTCATCTTTAACTAGTTGTTCATATTTAATTGGAATTAAAGATAATAATATAGATGAGAGTATTCAAAATATTAGGAATTTATTAAAAAAATATAAAAAAGAAAATAATAAAAACTTTTTTTAAATGAAAAACAAATTGATGAATTAAATAGTAAAGCTAAAAAAATAATTTCAAAACATTATGATAGATGAAACATAACAAATGAAAGAATGCACGGCCCTAAATATTATTTGTTAACTAATGAAGAAAAAAATGAATTAATTAATAAAAAACAAGATTTTATTTCTCACGAAACAGTTAGTGATATTATTAATCAAGGGCAAATAATCATAAAAAATAAAAAAGAATACGATAAATATTTTCCTAATTATAATTTGGATAATAATTTGACTGATTTTTTTGAAAAATATAATTTAGTTACATTTCACTTATCTGATGCAGATTTATTCTTTAATTATATTAATCATATTTATCCTAAAAAAATAGATAATAAAATAGAAATTTGACGCTTTAATTTAGAAGATGTTAACGTAAAATATCTTGCTAAAGATTATATAGATTTTAATTATATTTATTTTTTTCCTTATGAAAAGAAGTATGAAATTGAATTTAAAAATAATAAACTTAAAACATTAGAATCAATAGAATATTTATATAAAATTAATGAAGAGAATAAAAATTCTTAAAAAAAATATATTATTTTCAATAAAATATAAAACAAAAATGCTTAATTTTTTGATAGAAGAAATTAAATTTTAAAAAAACATTTTGTTTTTTTTAAAGAAAATCTAAAAAATTTTTAAGTTTTTTTGTTTTTTTTAATTACTTTGATTTATATTAATATTTTATTTTAAAAAATTAAAAAATAACATTAATTTAATAGTTTTTTAATTTTTTAATTTATTTAAATAATTAATATAATAATTATTTTGTATGTTTTTTAATTTAATTAAAACAATAAATGGTTAAATATTTTTAAAATTTAATAAACAATATTTTTAAAGTCTAAGGTATGTTAAAATTCAAACTAAAAAATACTTTATTTTTCTACTGTGTTTTTAAGTTTAATAATGCCTTAATCTTTAACTAGTTGCTCTTATATAATTAAAAAAATACTAAAATAATCGTTAAAATCCTCTGATAATAAAATTTTATTCCCAGTAGATCGAAACATAAAAGATCTTTTAGATTGATATAGAAAAGAAAACAACAAAAATTTTTTTCTAAATAAAAATCAAATTAATGAATTAAATCATAAAGAATAACTAATAATTTCTACACATTATGACATTTGAGTCATATTTTATAAAAAATTTTACGACTTTAAATATAATTGTTTAACTAATGAAAGAAAAATAAAATTAATTAAGAAAAAAGAAGGTTTTATTTCTCATAAAACAATTGATGATATTATTAAACAAAAACAAATGATTATAAAAAATAAAAAAGAATATGACAAATATTTTCCTTACTATAAAAAATAAGCAATAATTTAATTAATTTTTTTAAAAAATATAATGTAATTGTTTTTTACATATCAGAGGCAAAAAAACGTTTTAATCTTATTAATCATATATATCCAAAAAAAAGTAGATAATAAAATAAAAATTTGACGCTTTAATCTGAAAGATGTTAATTGTTTTATTTCTATATAGATAATAAATATATATTTTTCTTTCCATATGAAAAAAAATACGAAATTGAGTTTAAAAATATTGAACTAAAATTTTTAGAATCGATGGAATTTTTATTTAAATTCCAACAACAAAATGAAGAATTTCTCAAATTAATATCAGCAAATTTAAAGAATAAATGAAATGCGTTTTCTTCTTCTTTTTTTTTTTTTTTTTCATATATAATTTTTCTTATCTTTTATTAATGAGTTAATTTAAAAATTATATATAGAGGAAAACATGAAAACTAAAAGAAAAATGCTTATAATTTTATCATCATTATTTATAGTTTCTTCAGTTACAATAGCAACACCTATTATTATAATTAAAAACAAAAATGAAAATATTGATAAAATAGATACACCTCTTCCACCAAATCTATTTCAAGACAAAGATAAAAAATTACCTCCTACTTCATCTAAAGATGATGATTTGATAAATAAAGATAAAGATAATAAAAACAACGATTCTAATAAAGAAAATGAAACCGTATCCCCTCCTTTAAATAAAGAAATAAGTGATGAGTTTCCTTTAATTGATAAAATAAAAGATAATCAGAATAAAGTATATCTTTTTAAATATGAAAAAAACATAGAAAAAAATAATCAACTTATAGGATTGGAATTTTCAACTAATAATGTTATTGAATTGAATGATCAAATTACATTAAAAGTCAAAAATACAAAAAATAATGAAATATTAAATATAAAAAATATTGGTAAAAATGAAAAAAACTTTTTAAATTTTATTTTTGAAAAACAAATTTTAGAAAGAAATACAAATCATAAAGTTATAGCAATTAATATTAATTCTAATGAAATAAATGTTGAGAATCAAAATATTAATTTTATTATTAAAAATAATGTTACAAGAGCTGAAAATGGTAAAGTTTATGTTCCTGGTATTACTAGTGCTGGAGCAGAAAATAAACGTAGTATTCAACACTGAGAATATTGAAGCACTGGAATTAGCGGATATTATTTAAAAGCGGGAATAAAAGGTAAACTTATTTTGGATGTTCAAGGCGATAATATAAAAGAAAAAAATTTACATTTAGCTTTTAGTAATGTTTATAAAACAAAGAACAATCATCCTGCTGAATTGTGATTTGGAGGCAATAAGTTAAAAAATTTACAATCTGGAAGAAATGAAATTGAGATTGACACAACAAGTGAGCCATATGAAATGATGGTTTATATAATTAATGAAACTAATGAGCCTGTTAATATTAATTTTGAAGCCGAGCCTAATTGAAACAATATTTTAGCTAAACATCCATATTATATTTTTGATGATAATGATAAAGATTACAAAGAAAAATTCTGAAATTATGTTCAAGATTTAAAAAAATATAATAAACAATCCAATTTTGCAAATATGTCAATTTTAGAATTTAATTATGAAGATCAAGGTTCTTTTCAAATTGCAACAGGTTCAACAATTATCGCAAATACTTTTGATCATGTTGGCATTACAAATAAAGAAAAAGCATTTGAGTATATTGAAACATTTTCAAAAAAATTACATAAATGATTAAAATTTATTAGATTTTATGATGGTTATGAAACTATTGATTTTAATGACGAAGCTAATGGAATTGTAAGAACTAAAGTATTTTTAACTTCAGGTGAAAATTATGCTGGTATTGTTGGAAGTAATTTTTTTGCAACTAAAAGATTTTTTAACTTGTGAAATAGAGGAGGTATATTTCCTTTTTTAACAGGAGATGATGAAATTTTATATACTTGAAGTTCAGTGCATGAATTTGGTCATACAATCGATAATGAAATTATAACAGTTCCTGAAATTACTAATAATTTATTTTCAATTGAAGGAAGAATGCAACTTTGAATTGATAAAATAAAAAATAATAAACTTTCATTATGGAAAACAAACGAAGAGGGGAAAACAATAGATTTTAGTGAATTAGTAAAAAAACATATTCACCCAGCAGTCGCTAGTTTTGAGAATTTTGAAGAAAAACTTCAAATAAAAAAATTAAATCCTAAAGCTACAATAATTGATTTTTTTGATAATATCAAAAATGAAGGCGCAAGATTTTATACTTGATATTTAGTTATGAATTATTTTAAATATCATAATTATGATAATTATGATTTTGAAAAATTTAAACAATACAATAAACAATTCAGTGAAACAGTTAATAAATTTGGTCTTTATGGCGCTATAACTAGAACAATTAGAGAAAGAAAATATGATTCAAATTTATTGGATGAAATTTCAAAAAATAATGAAGGTCAATTAATTAAAGATAAAGTTAAATACAAAACAATAGTAAAAGATGAAAAAACCAAAGAACCTAAAGAAGTAGAAATAAAAACAAATATTATAATTTATAAAGAGTGAAGAATAGCTTATTTTTTAACTTTAGTTAGTGGTTATAATTTCGTTGAAATTTTAGAACGTTTTGGTAATAACAATGCACCTTTAAAATTAAAAGAATTTGCTAGTAAGTATCCAAAATTAGAAATACCAATTGAATATTATTCATTAAAAAGTGATTTGCTTGAAGCGAGTGGAATTAAAACATTTTCTAGCAATACAAAACCAAGTATTGAATATATAAAAGATGGTCCTTTTACAAAAATAAAAATTGATATGAAAGATTATGAAAAGTCTACAATAGCATATGAAATATATAGAAATAATCAATTATTAGGATTTACAAGAAAAAATGAATTTAGTTTTTTTAATCCTGCTCATTTAGATGCTGAATATCATGTTGTTGCTTTTGATTATAGACTAAATAAAAGTTTAATTTCAAATATTGTAGGTCCAAATAATACTAAATAAGGTTTTAATATTTTATTAATATAATGCGGTTTTTTACTAGAAACTTTAATAATTATAGAAAACCTCAAAACTCTTTCAACAAAAGTTAGCAAATTATCCGAATTTTTATCTTTTTTTCCAATTACTAAATCAAGCTCTCAATGTCCAATTCCTTCCCTAGAATCAATAATTTTTAGCCTTGCTCAGATTGATTTTACATATTTTGCTTTAACTAATCTTTGAACAAAATTTTTTGATCTTTTTCCACCTTTTTTATAATATAAATGTAAGCGTTGTCTAGGTTTATTATTCATTTTTTTGTTTTTATTCAATTAAATATAGTTGAAATAGCAGGCATTTTAATAGAATAATTTTTTTTAATTTAATTGTAAGTCTCTTTAATACCAAAAAATCTTTTATTATATTTTTTTTAAACAAAAGATTAAATTCTTTATATTTTTTCATATCATTAAATCGTTTGTAAAATTTAATTTTTTGTCTATAAGTATTTTGGTAAATTGCGAATTTAGCAGAATAATTGAAATTATTATCAGAATTTCTTTTAATTTCTCGACTAATTGTTGAATGCTTACACCTAATTTTTTAGCGATTCTACGATGAGATCATTTATTAAGTAAAAGTTTTTCAATTATTAATCTATTTTGCTGATTCAAGTGAAAAAAATTATTTATATTTTTTTCCATAAAAACCTCTCCTTCAGGGGGGGGGTTTTTCTTTCCCTTTTTTAAAAATTTAATTAAATAAGTGAATTTTTTAAAAGGGAAAGAAAAAATGCACATCTTTATAATTTTATTATTTTTTTATTATAAAGTGTTGCATTTACTTTTAGAATTAAGGTTTTTGAATAACTGAGATTTTAATACTTGAAGTTAACTACAATATAAATTATTTGACTTTATTTCAAAACGAATCATTTGATTCATAAAAAAGATATATATCTGAATCTATAACATCAAGATTTATGCTAATTCGCAATAGTATATTTAATAATTTTTTTGAATGAAATTTTTCAGCAACATCATTCATAGTTATGATTCCTTTTTCTTTAATTATTTTTGAAAAATAATTCAAGTGAACAAAAAAACTAACATAAGTGAAAATTCTTGCTAAAAATATTGCTAACGGAATGCAAAAAAATAATCAAATATTTTTTATAAAAAAGTTTAAAAAAGGATAATCTAAAATATTCAAATATAAATAAAGACATAAAATAAAAGTAATTAATAAATATAAAAATAAAGGAAATAATAAAATGATTAATAATTTATAACCTTTGTATTTAAAATTTTTAAATTTTTCTATTTTTCTCATAATATAATTAATTATCAAATTTATTGATGTATTTGTGGTATTTTGATAAATATTTTTTTTTAGTATTGTAATAATTAAAAACTTCAGGTTCTAAAATATCTATTTTTTTATTTATTAAAATTAAAAAAAATAATCATTTTTTATAAATTCACTTTTTTTTTTATTTCTTCTAACGAAATAATTCCTTTATTTTTTATTATTTTAATATAGTAATTTGTATTAATAATTCTAATGAATACAAAAAATAAATAAAATAATATTACAATTAATAAAAAACTAGAAATTATTATAATTGGGGTTATATTTTTGCTTTTTAAAAAAATTAATAAAATAAAAATTAGTATTGAATCTATAACGGTTATAATTTTATCAAAAAAATAAAAATATTTATTCCCTAAATTTTGGAAATCGATATATTTTTTTATTTTTTCTATTTGAATATCAGCCATAATAATTAATAACCTTTATAATTTGCAAAATAGTTGTTTTTTATATTCTTTTCATCTTCAATAATATCCAAAAGTCTTTTATTTAATAAATTATTGTTGTATTTATTTACTTCATCAGCAATTTCTTTCAATTTATTAATGAAATATTTTTCGTTAGATTTATTATTCGAAATAAGTACTTCATCGTAAATATTATTTAATTGAGTTAAAATATTATCATAATAATAGTAATTAGAATCTATTGTCCCTTGATGAGCTCCTATATATATTGCTGTAGTAACAGCTGTAACTCCTAAAGCAATAAAATTAAATGGAAATGGTAATGCTTGTGATACTCTTGCCCCCACACCCCCAATACCTAATCCGATTTTTACTCCGTTATAATTATTATATTGTTCTTTTTTGTCTTTTATTAAGTTGATTCATTTTTTAATAATTTCATGGTGATTAGATGTTAATATAGATCTTTTCCCTCTAATTTTAGGTAAATCATATTTTACTTCACTTAAAAATTTTGGATATATTCTATCTATTTTTAGATATAAATCAAAAAAATGTTTTTTAGTTTCTTCGTTATGGAAAAAATCCGTTTTTATTGTAAATAATTCTTTAAAAATTAAATTCAAATCTTTATGATTGAGATTATTTAATTCGTTAATTGTTGTTACGTATTGAATTTTTAATTTTTTTCGATCTTCATGATTATATTTTTTAAAAAAAGTTTCAATTGTTTTTTCTTCAAATAAATAAGGATCGATTAAATTATTGGAAACAGTAACAGCGCCTATATTAAGTATAATATTTAGTAATTTTAACATGTTTACTCCTTGATTATTATTTTATTTTGCTATGAAAAGAAACGAATCTATTATTATTTAATTCAACATCAATTTTACAATTTATATAAATTATGCTATAATATATATAAAAAACTTTGTATTTTTTAATTAAAAGTAATATTTATAATGTTTAAAAATAAATATATTTAATTTATATAAACAAAATTAAATTTTAATATTATCAAAAAAAAGCTTCTAAAATAATTTTGTTGGATTTAAATTATGATAAATTGAATTTTTCAATTTTGAAAACTTTGCTAAACTCATAGATTTTTTTGATTCAATTAAATAGCAAATTTATCTTGAGTTAAAATATTTCATTTAAATTTTTTTATAAACAGATAAATAAAAAAACTAAAATTAATGTTTTAATTCACAAATATTTTAAAATAAAATTTTTGTCATTAAAATGAATTTGAATTTAAATAGATATAAAAAATTTTAAATTGCTTTTTCCTTATTTAAAATACAAAATTTTTAAAGTTTTGTGTGTGAAAATTTAAAAATAAAGTAAATTAGCAACACATTTCGATTATAATACTATTTAAAAATAATTTCATAAATTTTTACAAAAATTAAAAGCAAATAAAAAAATCTAATTTTATTGTTTTTTATTATAAAGTGTTGCATTTATTTTTAGAATTAAGGAAAATCAAATATATAATTCATTAGATTTTGATGTTTTAGATAATGAAAATTTATTTTTATTTTTAGCACCTGTAGAGATTGGATTTTTAGCTAAATTCATCATTGGAGCAATAGTGACAGTCGGCGCTGTTTGGGCTACTAATGCTTTAATTCCAAAAATTAACGAAACTATTTCTAAAAATAATATTTCCTATAATAATGCCAATAACGCAAATAAAAAAAACATAATTTCAGTAACAAAAAAAATACAAAATGATATTGAACAAAATTTAGATAAAAATTTAAAAGATATTTATGAAACTGTAAAAGATAAAGGTAAATTACTCGATAAATGAAATGAATTATCAAAAAAAATAGTTTATTCAAAAGAAGTAGAAATAAGTAAAACAACTGATAAAGATATTAATGAAAATGAATATTATTTAGCAAGTGTTGTTAATGATACTAAATTATTTTGAAAAATACCTATAGGTAAAAATACAACAATTTCTGTTTTAGTAGCTTCGCAATATAAAAAAAATAAAATATGAACTAATTCAAATGGGAAAGAAAAATTTGGTGGTGAAAAATTACAACCATATAATGCTTTAGTCCTTTTTAGCATTTTTACTGATTTTATTGAAAATTTTAATTTATTTGATATTTATACTAAAATTCAAATTAATGCAAAAGATGTAGCTGATAGAGGGGCGCTTATATTAAATCTATTAGCTACTAATCCACACTTAAAAACTTGAACAGTAATAGGTCATGATGCACATAATGGAAATTGACAATTTAGTCATTATCATGTTCAAAGGTATTTAGAACCTAATACAAATGCAAATCCTAACAGTTATAAGATAAAACACAAAAAAAACGCACATATATTATATGGTTCTTTTAAAAATGTTAAAAAAGGTTAAAATTTTTTTTTGAACAATTAGTTTTATAACACCATTAAGTTTTGTTTCTTGTTCTGAACAGAAAAATACAATAGATTTTGAAGAATATTTTCAAAATATTGTGGAATTAAATATTTTAAGCGAAAATGGAAGAGTATTAAAAAAAGGTACAGCTACTTTTATAAATGACAAATTATCGACAAACAAGCATTTAATTGAAAATAATGAAGAAAATTTCAAAATTTTAATTAAAACTCAAATTTAGATGAATTTATTAGTGCAAAACTTGTTAAAGTGTCTAATTTTTTAGATTTAGCAATTTTAGAAATCGATAATAAAGATATTGAAACAAAAAGTTTTAATAAAAAAAAATTTTGTTCCCAAAATAGGTGAAAATATTTATTCAATAGGTAATTCACAAGGAAATGGATTAAGTCTAACTAATGGGATAATTTCATCTTTTAATCATTTAACAAAAAATAATATAAAAACAAATTACATAAAGATTTATAGCGGTGCATCAAGCGGCAATAGCGGTTCACCTATTTTTAATAATCAAGGTGAAATTATTGGTATAACAACTTTTAGATCTAATAGTGAAAATAATTCATTTTTTTACGCAATTGCAATTAGTGAAATAATAAAATTTATTGAGGAAAATAATGTTTAAAAGTAATAATAATTATGAAAAAATTGTTAATAATTTAAAAAAAACAGGTTTTAAAAAAATTGATTATCATTTTATCAATGTTGATGAATTTTGAATGAATTTTTCATTAAAAGAAAACTTTAATGGAAAACCAAAAAAATTTAAAACAGGTAAATATTTTAATTCTAACGTAATCCAAAGATTAAAAAAATTTAATCCAGATTTTATGTTGAATTCTGAAGTTTATATTTTAAAAAATGAATATTTTAATTTTGATAGTAGTAAAATGCAATATTTTTCTTTAAAAGAAGGAACAATTAATGATTATTTTATGCATGAAGTAAATATTCAAAAAGGTCCATATCAAACATTATTTTTTGTTCAAAATAATAAATAAAAAAATCAAGTATTTTTTGATTTTATCCCTTCTGCTTATTGCGCTTTTGTTTATGGTAAAAATAGTTTAGAAGCTAAAAATAATTTAGAAAAAATAGAAGAAATTATTTTTAAAATAACTAATACAGGTGTTAATGAAATATGAAAAATAAATAGTGTTAAGAAGAAATTAAAAAATATAAATAATTTATTAAAAAAATCTTTTTTAGATGAAAAAAAATATAAACAAGTAAGTTTTTTAGATTTTTTTGAAAAATATTTTTTTAATACTATATGAAATGGACCATGACAAAATTATGATTATCCTAAATGTCATTATAATTATAAAAACATAGCTTGATTAAAAAAAGAGGGATGATACTAGATTATAGTTATCATAAGATGGAAAATTTGTTATACAAAAGAATATATGATTATTATATCTTTAAAAATAAATACGAAAATTCATTTAGATATAAAAATTTAAAATATTTAAAATTTTTTGCTATAAACAATGAAAATTTTGATTTAGATTTTGAATTTGAAGAAAAACAAAAAAAGATATTTTATAATATGCAACAAGCAAAAGAAATAAAAAATGATTTGAATAAATATAATTATTGATATAACAAATTATATTTTGTAGAAAAAGAAGCAAAAAAAAGATAGTCAAGATATTTTTGCAATAAATAAAAAATTAGATAAAAATTTAAAGAATTTTTTAACTTATGGAACAACAAATCAAATTTTACTTGTTGTTAATACAAGGTGTTATTGAAATTTAGAATTTAAATTTATATATGATATAAATTTTATTTTTTTATTTTCGGTGGAATATAGAAAAAAAATGTTTGATTTTCTGATAAAAGAAATTAAATTTTTAAAAAAACATTTTGTTAAAAAAATACCCAAAAAACGAATAAGTTTTTTTGTCTAAAAATATTATTAAATTATAAAATAAAAGGTTTTAAAACTGTTGAAAAAAAATATTTATTATTTATAATGTTTTTTTATTTCCATAATAAAATATTATAAAAAAATTCGAAAATTAAAATATAAAAATAAAAAGAAAAACACTTAAAAATTTTATCATCATCAATTATAATTTCTCGGTTGTAATTGTAGTTCCGTCGTTTAATTTTAAATATTATAGGCCCGAATAATGCTAAATAAAATTATTTTTAATATTTCTTTTTTAATTTTTCGTTTTTTTAAAAATTTACTTTGATTATATATATATATATATATATATAATTTAAATAATAAAAATGAAAGGAGGGATAATATGAATGGTAAAAGAGGTAATACTCCTCAAAACAATCCACGCGGAGCTGGTTGACCATCTAAAACTGGGAATCCTTCAGGCGCTTATCGTGGAAACAACAACCCTAAAAGATAAAACAAAATAAAAAAAATAAATCTCACATATTTTTATTTAAAATTTTGAGATTTATTTTTTTTATTAATTATTTTTTTCTAAAAATAAAGTTTCTTGCTAAGTAATAAAATGCTTCAGCAAATGTTGGGTGAGTATAAGCTATTTCTTGTAAATCATAAATTGTTTTATTATCTTTAATAAATTGAGTAATAATATTAATTAATAATGATGAATTTTTTAAAATTATTGTAGAACCTAAAATTTTAAAATTATTTTTGTCAATATAAATTTCCATAAAACTTTCTAAAGAAGATTTTTCAATATATGTTCTAGGCAATTTATTAGACGGTATTTGTAATTTTATATATTCAATATTATTTTTTTGTAAATAATTTTCTGACATACCAATAAATGAAATTTCAGGATTTATATAAATAGTTGAAGGAACAAATAAAGAATTAAATTCTTCATTTTTTTCAAAATTTAATAATTCTTTAGCAACAATATCCCCTTGTTTATAAGCACCAGAAGTAAGTCCAGATAAACCATTTACATCACCTATAGCATAAATATTATTTATTGATGTTTTCATTTTAGCATCAACTTTAATTGAATTATTAACATTTAGTTCTAATTTTAATTTTTCTAAACCATTTAAATTTGGTATTCTTCCAATAGCTGCAAAGTATTTTTCTGTTTTAATTTTTTTAATTTCATCATTAATTTTAAAAATTAAATTATTATTTTCAAATTTTTCTAATTTTACATTATCATAAAAATTAATTTTATTTTGAATTAATCATTTTTTTAAATAATTTGCAATATCTGGTGAAAAATTAGCAAATATATTTCTTCCAGCTTCTAAAATTGTTACCCTAGTATTTAATGAATTAAAAAAATAAGCAAATTCCAAACTAATAGCACCAGCACCAATAATGGTTATAGATTTTGGGATTGTTTTTAATTTTAAAATATCATTAGAAGTTAGTAATATTTTTTTACTTTTCATTAAATTTGAATTTTCGATATTTAATTCTCTTGAATATGAACCTGTAGCTATTATCAATTTATCAAAAATAATTTTTTGATTATTAACGCTTATAGTATTAGAGTCTAAAACTTCTCCATAACCATTTAAAACTTTTATATTTGAATTATTAAGTAAATTTTTTATATTATTTTGCAAAATTTGACTATTTTGTCTCATTTGTTTTTTTAATTTTGCATAAAATCCTTCAATTTCATTTTTATTAATTAATTGTTCTTTTTTTAATTCATTTAAAAAACTCATTTTGTTTAATAATGTTTTTGTAGGGATACAACCATAATTTACGCATGTTCCACCTAATTTATCTTTTTCAATAATTAAAACTTTTTTTCCATTTACAGCTAAAATATTTGCTAAAGTATAACCTCCAGGTCCGGCTCCCAGAATAACAACATCATATTTTTCCATTTTTACTCCTTTTTTATAAAAAAATTATAATTTAATTTTTATAAAAAAATTACAGAATAATAAAAAAAATTATTTTTTATATAAATTAAATTTATTCCTTTTATTTTTAAAAGCGATTTTTTTTATATAAAAAAGTGCCTCTATTTAAATTTTAAATAGATTGCACTAAAAATTAATTTTTTTTATTATTTATTTTTTTAATATGCTATTCCGTCCATAAATGAAGCTGTTGAAATTACTAAATCGAACATAGTTAAAAGAAAATTTGTTCCTGGTGCTGCTCATGATGTTGTTGTTGAAATTGTTGATATTAAATTATTAGCAATTTTAATAGCTCTATAAATAGCAACTATTTTATGTAATAATGATGATGCTTTAGAACCAATATTAATACCATCTAAACCTTTTGATTTTAAAGTTTGATAAGATATATTTTTTACTTTTTCTCACTCAGAAGAGTTAACGAGTTGATTATATTGGTTTCTAATAATTCCAGCTCTTGTAAATAAGGTTACTGCTTGAATACCAGATGCAACAGCTGATACTGTTGTTGAACCTCCTGTGAAAAAGGCTGTAACTCCTCAACCGATAGTCATCCCTGTTGCAAGTCCGGCGAAAATAAATGCTCTTTCACTTAAAGTTCATAAATCATTTGCAAAATCTTCAATTGTTTTATTAGATGTTTTAATTAAAGAGCTAATTCCTTGATCATAAACAACAAGATTCTTAGGATTATGTTTAATTAATTGAGAAATTATAAATTCATCACTTACTAAACCATTAAGTTTTTTAATAAAGTTTATTAAGTCATTTTTTTGATTGTTTTCAATATAACCACTAATTTTTTCATAATTTAAATTAACTACATTTTTAAGTTCTTGATACATAGGTTCGCTAATAGTTCTTAAAAATGGTTCAAATTTTTTTGGTTCTAATAAAATTAATTTTAATTCTTTTCCATCTATAACTTTTATATGATCTGCAACTGATTCTGCTAATTTAGTATCTCCTAATTTTATAACATCTTTAGCTCATTCAAAATCGTTTAACAAAATATTTAAATCATATACGCCTGCTTTAAAATGATGATTTAATTTATTTTTAATTTCAACAATAGAATTATTATTTAAAGCTATATGTTGACCAAAATTTTGTGATATATAAGCATCATTACTCAATATTAATTTAGCATTTTCGAATAAATGAATCGCGTTTGAATCAGCATTTTTATTAGATAATATTTTTCCACCACTAAAAGTAAAAGTGGCATTTTTTGCTACTCAAATAAGCCCTTCTCCATCAGCATTGTTATTAACAATTGTTCCACCTGAAATGGATATATCACCTTCAGAGTAAATTATTGAAACATTTTTTGAAGCAAAATTGTTTGAAATAAGACCATCTTTAAATTCAAATTTAGCTCCTTTTTCATTTCTTAAAACTGATGCTGATGCTGAAGAATTATCAGAAATTATCGATCCATCAACAACTAAATGTCCATAATTTCTAAAAACACTAAAATATGAATTTTTTGCTCTTGAACCAACAAAATAGACACCTTTTTTTGTTTCTAATTTTCCTTTAGTTTTGATTAAAAAGATTAATGCATTATTATTTTCAACGCCCATTCCATTAAATGTAATGCTTTGATTATTTAAATCATCAATTGAAACAGTTAAATCACCATTATCAAAAATTTCAAACATGTTAAATTCTTGATTAGTTCTTTTTTTGGAGATATTAATTTTATAAAAAGATTTGAAATTTAATTTTTTATTAATAATAATAGTATTTTCTAACTCAATATTTTCATTAATTCAAATAACGTCGTTATCATTAGCATTTTTAATTGCTTGCTCTAAACTTTCATATTCAACTATTGAAGAACTTGATTGAACAAATATTCCCTTCGCTTCTACTTTTGTGTTTTGAGTTAAATTATTTGGCTGATTTTTTCAATTTTCTGGTTTGCTATATGCTAAATTAATATCATTATCAATTTTATAACTTGTTTTTTGTCCATAAAGTAATTTTTCTACTTCAGTTCTTTTTAAATATCTTTTTGCCTGATTAATAAAATTTTGATTTGAAATATCTAAATTTGTATTATTGTAATAAGGATATTGGTCAATGTGATTAAATAGTGCATTACCTATTCTTGAAACTTCATGATTTTTTAATAAAATGCTAATAGGTGTTAAACTATGTTGTTCATTTAATTGATAATGTTGAATTGAATTTTTAAATTCTTTACTATTTAAATAAGCAAATTCTAAAATTTCGTTATCACCATTTTGATTTATCTTTTTAATTAATTCATCAATAAATTTATTTATTTGATCATTATCTTGAAATAAATCAAAAACACTTTCAAAATCTAAAAATTTAAGTCAATTTCTATCATGATTAGAATTAGAATATTGAGTTATTTTACTTGTTAATAATCTTAAAAAAATGCTTTGTTTATCAAAATATTGCTCAAAAACTTTTTCATTTCAATCATCGATTGTTTCAAATTCATCAGATTCATAAAGTGTTTGAAAAGTTTTTAAATAATATTTATAAAATTCAGAAAATAAATTTGCATCTTTTCACATTCTATAGCTATTTGATGATTTATCAAAAAATAAGGGTAATGTTTTTGTTTGTTCTAAATTTTTAAGAACAAAAAAATCAAATATTTTTTCTTTTTCATTATTAAAATTTTCAAAATAAATAACATTTTGTGTATTTCAAAATCTATGTTCCGGTCCTTTTAATAAAATATCAATAGCTTTATCAGGAATATTATTATTTAAAAATTTAGATAGGGAACCTTTAATTTTTATAGTGGAAATATTTTTTAAAACAATTTTATTTGCATCATAAAATTTAAAAGTAGCATTCTCACCTAAAATCAATTGAGATTTATTTTCATTTTCAAATAATATATCATTATTTGCTTTATTTTTTAAAAATTCTCCGTCATTAAAATAAAATTTTCCATCATTTAAATTATTTATAAATGAGGCTTTGTATGCATTATTATTAGTAATATTTCCGCTATTGAAATGTATTATTCCTTTATTTGATATTAAATTTTTATCTAAAGCAATATTGTTGTGAATTTTTGAACCATTAATCTCAAAAATAGCATTTTCAAAATTTTCAATGATTGTTGAAGAAGATGCTATATTATTAGCAATTTCAGAACCATTTAAAACAATATGTCCTTTATTTTTAAAAACTCCAGAGTTTGATTTTAATGCTTTTGCATTTGCGAATAAAACACCTTTAGAAGCTGTTAATTTCCCACCTTTTTCAACATTTATAAAAACAGCACTACCATTTAATTCGATATTTTGTCCATTTATATAAATTTTAGATGTTTGTAAATTATCAATATTAAAATTTAATTGTTTATTTTCTTTAATATTAAACATATCAAAACTATTATCAGCTTGCTCTCTTGTGATATTAATAACTGATTTAGCACTAATTGTAATGTTTTTATCAATGTTAATAGTATTTTTTAATTTTATATTTTTATTTAAAAAAATAACTTCATTATCATTAGCACTTTTTATTGCTTCATCCAATGTTTCAAAAGCTTTTTCTTGATTATTTCTAACAATATAAACACTAGGTTTATTTTTATCTATTTTTAAACTTTCATTTTTATTTTTAATAATATTTAAATCATTTGTTTTAATATTAAGCGAAATTGCGGAAGCTAAAACAGTTCCAGAAACACCTAATACTAAAAAACTTAGTAATTTTGTTTTATTTTTCTTTTTCATGCTAACATTTTAAAGTTTTTTATAAAATTTCATAAAAAATAAATATATTTTTTTTAATATATTTCAAATTTTTTATATTAAAACTATATTTTTGCTCTTTTCAATTTAAAAAACTTAACTATTTTTTAGTTAAATAATGAATTTTAATATATAATTAATTTGACAGGGGTGCTTAATACTTTAGGCTGAGATTATACTCTTATAGTGTCTAGATAATGCTAGAATACAAGTTACAAAATTACAAAAACACTCCCCCTGTCAAAGGAGTGTTTTTATTTATTAAAAAAATTATGAAAAAAATTGTTATTAAAAATGTAAGCGCTAAGTCAAAAAAAGATAATCAAAATCTTTTATTTGATCTTAATTTAGAAATTAAAGAAAATGAATTTATTGCAATTTTAGGTTTATCAGGATCTGGAAAAACAAGTTTTTTTAATTTATTAATTAATGATTTAAAAATTGTAAAAGGGGATATTTTTTTTAATGGTAAAAAATATCAACATTTTACTAAAAATCAAATGAAAAATTACAAACAAAGTATTGGTTTTTTAAATCAAAAACCTAATTTACTTTATGATGAAGATGTTTTTAAAAATATTAAAAAATTTTATTCTCTGCAAGCAAATAAATTTTTTAAATTTTTTAATATTATCACAAAAAAAGATTTTGATTTTATTGTAGATATTTTAAAGAAATTTGAAATTTCTCAATATATTTTTACACCTGTTGAAAATTTATCAGGCGGACAACAACAAAGGGTTGAAATTGCTAAATTATTAATAAAAAACTCAATGATAATTTTGGCGGACGAGCCAACTACTGGTTTAGATTTTAAAACATCTAATAGCGTTTTAAAATCACTTAAAAATTTATCTATAACACAAAAAGCAATAACTTTAGTAAATACACATGATTTATCATTAATTAGTGATAAATTTTTTACCCGTATAATAGCATTTAAAAAAGGAAAAATAGTGCTCGACATCGATATAAAGCAATTTGATATAAAAAAAATTAAGGAAATTTATGATTAAAAAAAATTTTTTAAAAAAAATCTTTTTAAGTTCACTTTTATTAACTCCAATTGTTATTTCTTATTCATGTTCAGCGGAAGATAAAGCTACTGTTAGATTCAATATTTCAACTAAATATTTTGTTTCTAAATCAGATGATAATGCAATTCAAGAATATGAAAAATTATTTAATGAAACTGCACAAGAATTATTCAATAGTAATAGCGAAAAATACCAAGGAGCAATTATTCCAAAATTGGAGATTGTATCACAGGATGAAAAAAGTTCATCATTTCAAAATGTTGCAGTCAATAAAGTGAACGCTGCAATAGTAAATATAAAAGATGTTATTAATGATACACAATACATTGATCAAAATATTGTAATACCTTACGCTGAAACTTTAACAAGAGCTTTTAAAAATCATACACTTAGTTTTTTAGAAAAAGGAAATTATAAGTCAAATCCAGAAAATTTTAACATTGGTAAAGATAACGAAATAAATGAATATTTTAGAAAAACACCTTTTAGTTCTTGAAATAAAAATGATCAAAAATGAGATGGGTCTAAATTTGAAATTTTTTATGATAAAGATAATAAATTAACTAATTGATATTCTGGAATGATAACGATTGTAGGAACAGAAAATGAATTAAATATGATTAGAAAAGCTTGAGATGATAAAAATTGAGAAAAATTTTCTTCTTTTGGAATTGTTCATGGTAAAAAAAATAAACAAGCCACATGATTAGCTGCTAACAAATTATTTAAAGATCATTTTGGACTTAGTGATCAATCCCCAATTGAAAAATTAGATAAAAATTTAATTACTCAAGGCTCAGGACAAGAAACTTATACATATTACACAGATAAAAATAAAAAACAAATTTTTATAGATGATATGTATTCATTTGCATGAACATTTCCGAAAGATAAAGAAAAAGAAGTTTCAGCATTTAAATTAGCTCCAAATACTAAGATGGAAATATTAGCTCTAACAAACCCAATTTCTTACGATATTATAATTTTTAACAATTCAGTTAATGAAAAAACAAGATTATTATTTTTAGATACTTTAATTAAATTATCAAAATCTAATAAAGATGATTATGGTAAAAAAAGCGGTTATAATGGTTATAAAAAAATTGATGATTTTCCTAAGTTAAAACAATTAAATAAAGTTAATTTTTAATTTATTTAACTAAAAATATTAAATATATGCATAAAAAAAAGAAATTTTATTTTTACAAATTTAGCAAAAAGATTAATAAAATAATTTTTTGAAGATTTAATACTAAAAATAAAGAAATAAAAATTTTGAATAAAAACTTTTATTTTTTATGGCTTTTTATTTTATTAATTCTAATTTTTGTTTTAACATACTTTAGTTTTTCTAAAAATAATGTTAATTATCATTCTAATCAAAGATTTATATATTTTTTAAAAGAAATTTTTAAATATAAAAATAAAAGTAGTTTTTTTTCGAGAGATAATTTATTAATTTATTCATTAGAAATTTTATTTAATTCTTTTAAAATAACTATTGGTGCGACTTTTTTAGGTTTTTCATTAGCTGTTTTAACTTCTTTTTTTTCTTCTGAAAAAATACATAATAATTGATTTTCTAAGATATTTCGCTTTTTAATAATTTTTTTAAGAGCATTGCCAGTTATAATTTTTGCAACTATTTTAAAAAAAATTTTCGATCCAAATGAAGCGTTATTTTGAATTTATTTTTGATTTACATGATTATGAATACATAAATATTTATCTGATATTATAAATAATTATAATTTGGAAAGTTATTATTTAAGCTTAAAATTAGGTAATAATAAATATAAAGCTTTTTATAATGAAATTTTATTAAAAATAAAATCAAGAATATTTTCACTATATTTTTATAGCTTAGAAAGTAATTTTAGATGAATTTCTCTTTTAGGATCACTTGGAATTTCAGGTATAGGAGCACTCATATATATTCCAATTAGTTCAGATATAAATAATTCAATTTCTGAAATAACTATACCTTTAACTGTTTTTATGAGTTTTTTAATAATAAACGAAATTTTTTCTTTTTTAATTAATCATTTTTTGTTTGAAAAAAAATATAGTTTTTCAAATAAAACAAAAATTAATTCATTGAAATATAATTTTCGTTTTTTATTAATATTGTTTTTATTTATTATTACATTAGCTATTTTTATTTGATCCATTTTAGATCTTGAAAAAAATTATTCCAAAATATTTCTATTTACTAATTTTTTTAGTAGATTAATGCAAATAAATTTTAAAACAATTTTCAGCTTCAATCAAATTTCGCCATTACCTTTATTATTTAAAGTAATTTGACAATCTTTTATAATTACAATTTATGTAAGTATTTTTGGACTTTTTTTAGGAATTTTTCAATCTCAAAAAATTAACAATAAATTTCAAAGTTTAATACTTAAAATTTTTTCACTAATAGTGAGAATAATTCCTTTCATTGTCTTGTTTTTTATTTTTGATATTTATTGATTCGATTCATTTACTACAATTTTTTTATTAACGATATTTTTAAATTCTTTTTCTTTTTCAAAAATAGTTTCTACTATGGTGGATAAAATAGATATCATTTTTTATGATAATTTAAAAAAACAAGGATATTCATATTTTAAAATAATTTTTATTTTTATAATTCCATTTATTAAAAAAGAATTAATTATTCAAATATTATTTTTATATGAAAATATTTCTAGAAGTGTAATTGTTTATGGGGTATTTTCTAGCGGAATAAATTTAGGTAGTCAAATACAGATTTATACAGAAAGAGAACAGTTTTCAGTTTTATCAAATTATTTATTACCGATAATTATATTTTTTATTTCTCTTGAATATATTTCAATAAAATTAAAGAAAAACAAAGTAAAAAAAATAAAATTAAAAAATAATTTTTTAGCTAAGTTAAAATTTTAGAAACAACCTTTTGGTTGTTTTTTTATTTTTTTTTAAATAAAAAAACTCACTTTTTAAAAACGAGTTAAAAATAATAATTATTTTTCATTTAAAATTAGAGAAATTCTATTTTTATATTTTTCTATATCTACTTTTTCAATTAATGAATCATGAATTTCCCATTTTTTTTAATAGATCAATTGTTTTACCAACAATAGTATCATCATAAAGTTGGGCTTTGTGATGCGTATCTGATTCTAAAATAATTTTTACTTTTCTTTCCTTTACAATTTTTCAAAATTCTGAAATTGGATATTTTTTCTAAATGAATTACCAATTTTTCTAGGAGCTTTTCAAAAACCATTAATATTAAATTCTAATGAAAAATCTAATTCAAGAGCTAAATCGCGAATTTTATGCGCAAGCTTTTCGCACTCTTTGTCTCATATTTCATATGATTTCATATAAAAGTCAGGATGAACAGCATAAAGAAATAATCCAGTTCTCATTCCTTCATTTAATGCATTAAAATATCTTTTTAATTCATTTTTATTTGTGCACATTGTATTATAGTTATTTTCAGGATCGAGATTATCAACTGCATGAATACCTAAAATTAAATAATCAACATCTTCTCTTTTTAAAAGTGATTTGTATCAATTTTTTTGAGTTGGGAAATATTCGCTTTCAAAACCTGCAAAAATTTTAGTATTTTTATTATTTTTATAAATTTCTTTTTGTTTTTTACTAAATTTAAATATTCTTCAAATTGTTAATATGTCATTCTTGATTTATCTTTTTTGTCTAGTTCTCCAGGATATGGTATATGATCAGAAATACCTATTTCTTTGTGTCCTTTTTTAATATAATGATCTACTATTTCTTTAACTGTTAAATCAGAATGATTACAAAAATATGTGTGATTATGATAGTCGTATTTCATTTATTTATTCCTTTCTGTAATTTATATTAATTAAATTTTTAAAAGCATAACCAGCATTATTATTCCTATTAAAAAAAAAATTAATGGAATAAATTTTACAATTGTAAAATAAATTTGTTTTGCGTATTTATCATCTTCATTTACTTTATAAACAATATTTTTCTTTTTTCTATAGAAATATAAAAGAACTGAAGATAAAAAGAATAATAAACCTGTAATTAAAAACACAAAGCTAATAATAATTTTATAATTATTCATTAGTTATCTTTTTAATATTATTGATAATTCTTGAATATACCATAGCTTTTGACCCAAAAACAGATTGAACTTGAATATTTGTTTCAACCACACCAGAAGCTCCCATTGTTTTAATTGCTTGTTTATCAACTTTATTTTTATCTTTAACTGAAATTCTTAATCTTGAAATACATGCGACAATTTCAATCATATTTTCAAATCCGCCATAAAATTCAATTAACTTAATACTTTTTTGTACATCTTCATGTTTTTCTTTGTTTAATAAATCATTTTTTATGAGATTTTCAAAATTTAAATTTTTATTTTCTTCGCTAATTATCTTTTTATTTTGTTTATTTTTATAATCTTTTTTACTGAATAATTTAAATTTATAATCATCTCTTTCAGGTGTTTTTAAATTTAATTTTGTAATTAAAAAGTAAAATACAACAAAATATTTAGCAAAGAAAATAGGACCTACTATTCATATTATTCAAAAGTTTGAAATAATTTTATAAGCTGGAACATTATATAAAAATCAAGTAATGATACCTTTTCCAGTTCCCGCTACAGCTCCAATATTAGCTAAATACATGATCATAAATGAAAAACCAGTCATAATACTATGAGCTATATATAAAATTGGAGCAACAAAAATAAAGGTAAATTCAATTGGCTCTATAATGCCTGATAAAAATGATGAAGCTACAGCACCGAAAATAATGGGCACAGCTTTTTTTCTTTTTTCCTTGGGAACAGCTAACAACATTGCTAGTGCTGCACCAGGCAGAGAGAAAATTTTAGTTGCATATGTTTCGTTTGAAATCATTGAATCTTCAATTGTTATATTTATTCCATTATTTACCTTATAAAGCAAAATGTTGAAAAAACCTTCAATAATTTCAGTTTTACCTGTTTCTGGATTTAAATGATTAAACACTTCTCCGGCTGGTGTAAATCTTAAAATTGAATTAGAAACATGATGAAGTCCAAAAAGTATTAAAAGTCTTTCAAAAAATCCATAAACAAAAGCACCACCTGCTTTTGATTTTTTAATTGTTTGTCCAATTAGCGCTATAAAATAATAAATATAAACTCATAAATAAGCAAAAGGCAAACCCACGATAAAAGCAATCAATAAAGTTGCTACCGGGGAAAATTTAGGTCCACCAAAAAAAGCAATAACCATTGGTAATTGTAATCTGTAGGTATATTTACGAATAAAATATCCTAAATAGCCAGCTAAAATTCCGCCTAAAGTGTTTAAATTAAAAAATTTAGAATTTTTACCAAATCTTTCAATAGATTGTAAAGATTTTGTCAAATTTTCTGGTAATTTGTTTGTAATTTGAGCATATTTATCTAGAACGTTCCCTGCAAAATAAAATCCAATTAATGCAACTATTCCGCAAAGAGCCGCTGAAATTTTTTCATCTTTTGCAAGACCAGTTGCTATTCCAATAGCAAAAAGTATATCTAAATTATAAATCGGAGCAAGTCCTATTATTCTTATACCTTCAGAGATACCTTTATAAGTAGCGGATGTATTATAAACATTTACTAAAGGTGATTTGCCAATAGAAATCATTATATAACCAATAGCACCTACTATTGCCATAATTGGTAAAATTGAAATGGGTACTATTAGCGTTCTACCAAACTGCTCTAAATTTTTAACAATTTTAGAAAAGAAATTTTTATAATTAAAACTATTTGTATTTTTTAATATTTTCAAATTTAACACTTCCAAAAAAATTATATTTTTTGTTTTTAAATTTGAAATTTTTATTCCAAAAAAGAATATTTTGATTTGCTACAACTTAAATTTTATTTAAAAAAACTATTAAAAAACTTGCATTTATTAAAAAATAAAATGCAAGTTTTTTAAAAATTATTTTATTTCTAAAAATTTTAAAATTTTTTCTTCTAAGTATTTAATATCAAAGCCATTATGTTTATAAACAAAATCTCCAGGTGCTGAATGACCAAAATTTTTAGCAAAATGACCGTCAAATTTATTATATTTACTTAATTTATATCATAGCGAATCGTTAGATGCTTCAATTGCGAATATTGGAGCATTTTTTAATTTTAATTCATTAATTAATTTTTTATCTGTTAATAATTTTTGTAGATTAACAACTGATATAACATTGGCTTTTATGTTGTCTTTAGCTAATTTTTCACTTAAATTATATGCTAATTCAACTTCTGATCCGCTTGCCAATATACTTATATCTTGTTTTAAATTTTCTTTAATAAAGTATGCAGAATTATATTCTTTTTGAATATTAAATGATTTTAATGGTTGACGACAAAGAATAATAAAAACAGGATTATTTTTATTATTTAGTGCATAATTAAAAGCATTTTTTAATTCGTTTTCATCTGCTACTCTTAAAAGTTCGCTATCAGGAATTGAACGCAACGAAGTTATTTGTTCAACAGGTTGATGTGTAGGACCATCTCCACCTACACTGTAAGAATCATGGCTAAAAACATATATATTTGGAATTTTCATTAAAGCAGATAATCTTAGCGCTGCTTTAGCATAGTCGCTAAAAACTAAAAATGTTGAAGCAATAGTTTTAATTTTACTATGTAAATAAATTCCATTGTTAATAGCAACCATTGCAAATTCTCTTATTCCATATTTGATATTTTTTTCATCATCAAATCCTATTTTAGTTGCCGCTCTTAAATCGGCGCTTCCACCTAAAATAAATTCATATTCTTTTTCCAAAAATTTACTTAATTCAGTTCCATAATCTCTTGTTGCTTTATTTGTAATACTAAAATTTAATTTTGATAAATCAAAAGTTGTTTTATCATTAATTAAGTTATTTAATTTTTCAGCTAAAAGAGGAAATTTTTGTTGATAATTCGTTCATTTTTTTTGTCAAAGACTATAATTTCTATTTTTTGATTTAGCTAGTTTTTTACCAAAATTATAGTATTTTTCATCATATTCAAAAGGAATTAAATTTTTAATATTTAATGCTTTTTTAAACAAAATTGTATCTTGCTCATTTAGAAATCCGTGATGTCCTTGAGATTTATCTTGATATTTTGTTTTATATGCAATATGACTAGGAACTTGAATATATACAGGTTTTTTAGCTTGTTTAGCTTGTTTTATTGCATTTGCTATTTCATTTAAATCGTTATTTTTTAAAATAATAGTTTTAAAATTATGAGCTTTAAAAAATAGTTTAAAATTTACATTATTAACTTCATTAGCTTTTGAATCAATTTGTATATTATTATAATCATGAATCAAAATTAATCTTTCAAGTTTATTAGCGCTAGCAAATTGAATTGCTTCTAACGCTATTCCTTCTTGAAAATCTCCATCACCACAAAGAGCAAAAATATGATGGTCAATAATATTGAAATTATCTTTATTAAATTTATTAGCTAAAAATTTATAGCTATAAGCCATTCCAACAGCCATTGCAACACCTTGTCCTAATGGGCCAGTTGATGCATCTATTAAATTTAATTTATCAATTTCTGGATGAGATGGAGTTTTTGAATTATATTGTTTATGGTTTTTTAAGTCATCTAAATTTAAAAAACCCATAAAATGATATAAAGCATATAAAGCCATAGAACCATGGCCTGCTGACATTATAAAACGATCACGATTAATTCACTTTGGATCATCAGCTCAAAAATTCATTGCTTTTATAATACTATAAACAGTTTCATTAGAGCCTAGAGCCATACCAATATGCCCTTGTTGAGCATTGTTAATACTATCAAGAGCAATCGCTCTTTGAGTATTGATAAATTCTAAGGGATTTATTATTTTGCTGTTTTTCATTTTTTAGTTTTAACTTTTAAAATTGTTCCATCAATAATAAATGCTATAAATGCTGCTAATGTAACACCAAAGGCAATATATTTACCAACTTTAGGAATTAGCCCTAATATTCCAGGAATATAACCTATTATATAATCGGTATCTCCTCAATTTAAAGATGTTAAATTGACATTTTCATTATCTTTAGCATTAGAAGCTATTAAAAGTCCTAAAGAGTTATTATCTGTTGGTGTTCAATTTCCTAAAACGAAAAATACTGGTACGAGTGTAATAATTAATCCGCCAACAAATGGTCCAATTATAGCACCTAAAATTCCACCTTTAACATTACCATATACACCAGATGTTGCACCTAAGAAAAAGTGAGGTACAAGACCTGGTAAAATTATAACAGGAATAACTTTTCCAGCCCCAAGACCAATAGTTATAGCCATCCCTATAATTCCGGCTGCAAATGATGAAATAAATCCAATTAATACAGCATTAGGAGCATAAGGGAAAACAACAGGACAATCGACAGCTACTTTAGAATTTTTAATTAATTTATCACTTATTCCTTTAAACATAGGTACAAGTTCACCAACAAAAAGTCTAACCCCAGCAAGAATAATTTCAACTCCAGCAGTAAAGGTAAATGCTTGAACAAACATTGTAATTACTCAATTATTTCCTGAAAGAATTTCAAACGCTTCACTTTTAACACCATTAACTTCTTCTTTGATTTTACCAAGTTCATACATAATTCCAGCAGGTAAAAATGCAAATAAATAAAATACAAAAACAGTTATAGTGATAGATACTAAAGTATTTCTAAAGAAAAAAAGTTTTTGAGGGAATTTAATTGCTTCAGTAGATAAAATTGGTTTTTTTCTTATTTTATAAATAACTTCACCAATTAAACCGCTAAGAGCATAACCAAATCCTCCTGTATGTCCTAATGCGATTTCATCAGTTCCTACAATTTGTTTTGTATATCTTTGGGCTGATGCAGGACTTAGCACCATATACATCGCCATAATTAGTGCTCCTGAGATTAAACTAAGAGCAAAATCTCCGGCATTGTTTTCAAAATCAAAACCAATTACATACATTACGATAGCTAACATCAATGATGTATAGTATAAAACATGCCCTGATAAATAGACATATTTAAATCTTGAAAATAAAGCCAGTAAAATATTAAAAATCATTCCTAAAAGCATAATTAAACTACCTAGCGTGGTAATTAAAGGTAATGCTTTAGAAATAGCACCTGCAAATCCATCGTTATTTGGGATAACACCATTTAATTTATAAACTTCTTGAAATACAGGTTGAAATTTTGTTAGTGATCCAACTAAAACTCCGGCACCACCACCTAAAATTAAAAATCCTACTATAACTTTAAAAGTGCTTATAATAACTTGAGATAATTTTTTTCTTAAAGTTAGTGCACCAATCATAGTAAAGATTCCAACTAATAAAGCTGGTGTTCCAACAAAAGTTTTAATGAAATCTAGCATTCAATAACCAAAATTCATTATTCTCCTATAATTTTAAAAATTTAATTAGTTTTTCTTCTAATTCTTGTTTAGATAAAATATTAGTTAAAATAATCATTTTATCTTTATCAAAATCTAAAGCAGGAGCAACATCAGCTCCTACAACTACAAAATCAGCTTCATTTTTATTAAATGAAGAAATATTAGTATGCTCCACTGATTCATAGTTAACATTAAGTTTATCTAAAACCATTTTTACATTCATTTCTAAAAGTAATGATGATCCAAGACCAGAGCCACAAACACATTTAATTTTCATCTTTTTCCTTTACCAAAATCATAAACTCTTCTAATGTTTTAACATTAAAAGCTTGATTTTTAAAGTTTTCATCCATAAAATATTTTCCAAATTGTGTAATTAAATCAATATGTTGATTATTGTCAGGTGAACTAAGGGTGCAAACTATTTTAGCGCATTTATCTTTTTGATTATTAAAGCAAGTTTCATTTTTTAAAATCAATGTAGACATTGCAGCTTGTTTTGAATAACTACCAGCAGGAGCGTGCAAAAGAGCAAGCCCTTTTTCAAGAACATAATAAGCTCCATATTGTTTAGTTATTTCTAAAATTTTAGTCTCAAGCTCATAAGTTGCTTTATCATTTTCGACTAAAATTTTAACCCCTTCATTTATTACTTGTTTTCAATTTAAATCATCAGAAATAAATTTCATCATTTTATTATCAAATAATTTCATTTTTCTCCTAAATTAATGCCAAAATTAAAAAAATTACAAAAGTAGATGCTAGCAAAAGAATAAAAATAAAAAAAATAATTCATCCAGGAATTGTTGAATTAATTTGTTTTACCTTTTTTGGCAAAGGCAAAGATTTTATATAAAAAAAACTATTAGGATTTTTATTGATAAAGGCTTGCTTTTTTTCAAGCATATTTAATTTAGTTTTTAATTCATCAATTGATAAATTTTTAATTTCATTTTCTTCTACATCATAGAGTTCGATAATTTTATTTATTAATTTATTTTTTTCATTAATTTCCATTATTTTTTGTTTTAAAAATATTATTTGTTAAAAAAATTTTTTTAACTTTTTGAATATTAATTTTTTTTGTTTCGTTTTTTATTAATTCATTTTTAAGTTGAGAGATTTTAAAAATTTCAAACTCTGTTTGATTATCTATATTATCAATTAACATATTTTCGTCAATTAAAATAATAATTTTAAATTGTTTATCTTTAAATTTTCATTCAAGTCATTTTTTTTGATCATACAATCAAATAGGATTTCAATTTTCAATTTTTTTTATTTTTTTAGCATTCAAAAACAAACCATTTTTATTTATTAAAATTTTATCGTCTCTATTAAAACTAATTAAATTTGATAATGAATAAATGTAATTATTATTAATAATTAATTGATTAAAAATAGAATATTTTTTAACACTAAATTTATTTTTAACTAAAATATTAATTAAAATTTCATTATCTAATTTTTCAAAATCACTGATTAATCTTATTGTCTTTTTATCAAAAAAACCAAGATCATTTAAATTTTCGTTTTTATTTTTTTTAATATAAAAATCAAAAAGTCTTCAAAAAATTGTAATTATTAAAATAAGTCCTAAAACAACAGCAAAAATAATAACTGAAACATTAAGAATTGATCATTTCATCATTTCATCAGTTAGAAAATTTATCTATATTTTCAAATGCATAAATAATTGAACCTCCAATAGAAATATCAATTAAATATTTTTTGAATAAATAAGCATTTTCTTTTCTTAATCCGCCATCTGAATATATAGTTATATTTTTATTAATTTTTTTTATTTGAAAAACTTTATTTAATAATTTTGTATTTAAACTTTCGCCCGTTCCACCAATTTTATCAATTGTCATTAATAGAATAACTTTTGAATTTTTTATAATATTGTAATATTCTTCAACATTATTTTCCGATTTAATCATTACACCAAAAAAAATATTTGGATATTTTTTTAATATTTTTAAATATTTAATTTCACTTATTTGATCTAAAGGTATAAAAATTGTTTTAAATCCAATATCAATTAATTTTTTTAAATATTTAATGGGTTTTTTTACCATTAAATGAGCATCAAAATTTATTTTAGGATATTTATTTATTAAATATTTTGCAATATCAAAATTAAGTCCAAAATTATTAACATAATGGCCATCCATAAAATCAACATGGACGTTATTTATTTTGTTTTTCAATAATTTTTTAATGACTTTTTCAATTTGAAATAAATTAATAGCACAAATACTTTGAGAATACTTCATTTTACTTTTTTAACCCAAAAATAATTTTATTTTTAATAATTAGAATATAAAAAATATAGTTATTTATTTTCAAGTTTTAAATTAATTTTGTAAATTTTTTACATATTTTTTTTATTAAATTAACATTAAATTAAAATTTTTTATATGTATTTATTTATAGATAAATTAAAACATTTAACTGAAATTGAAATTGAAATTTTAAATTTTATAAACTCTTACGAAAAAGATGAATTTAACTTAACCATTAAAGAATTTGCAAATAAAATATTTGTTTCTGTCGCTACTATTTCGCGTTTTGCTAAAAAAATGGATTTTAAAAACTATAGACAGTTAGTTGTTTTTATAAACAAAAGAATTATTGAAGTTAAAAATCTAAATCTTGATAAAAAAACATTTTTAGAAGAAGAATTTTTATCCCTTTTAAAAGCACAAAAATTAGCAATAAAAAATTTTATAAATGAAAAAAACTTTAATGATATAAAAAAAGCAGGTTATGTTTTAAATAATGCAGAGAAAATTCTTTTATTTGGAATGGGTTCAAGCGCTATTAGTTTGAATGAATTTTCTTCAAATATGCAAAAAATTGGCAAAAATATTATTTTTGATCAAAATTTTCATATTTTATTACCATTATTAGGGACGTTAAATAATAATGATGCAATTATTTGTTTAACTAAAGATTTTAAAAACAAAGAAATATTATTTATTTTAAAAAAAGCAAAAGATTTAAATATAAAAATTATTTTAATAAGCCCTGAAATTAAAAAAAATTTTCATTTTTATGATATTAAAATATCTTATACAAAAATTTATGATAAAAATAGATTTTTCCCTTCATCATCAAAAGTAATAAGCTTAATAATTTTAGATTTTTTATTTAATTTTATTTTAAATTTAAAAAGCGAATATAAAGAAAATTTAAAAAAAAGCTTTCAAATTTTAAATGATTGAATTACATTTAAAAAATAAAAAAAAAAAAAAAACTAGATTTTAATACTTTAAAATCTAGTATAAACATAACTTTTCAAATTAAATTAGCTTTAATTTTTTCTTATTTCATTTATTAAATAGTATTGTGTTTAAAATTAAAAAAATACTTGAAGAAACCATTAAAAACATTGCTAAAGTTGGCACTATTACTCCAAATAAAGCTAATGGTATCATAACAAAATTAAACAAAAATGCTCAAGTAAAATTTAATTTTATTAATTTGGATGTTTTTTTAATGATAAAAAAACTTTTATTTATCAAGCTTAAATCATCTTCTAATAATGTAATATCTGAAATAGAATTTGTTAAATCATTACCACTTGAAAAACTAATAGATAAATCAGCTTTTTTCATAGCGAGTATATCATTTAAACCATCACCAACAAAAATTACATTATTTTTCTTTTTGAGTTCATCTATAATTTCTAATTTTTTTTCAGGTAAGAGTTCATAAAAATAATTATTTATTTTTAGTTGATTAGCAATATTTAGAACATTGTTTTTAGAATCCCCTGATAATATATAAATATTATATTTTTCATTTTTTAATTTTTCTATTAAATTTTTTGCATTCTTTTTTAAAACATTTTCTGATTTAAATGCAGCTATTATATTGTTATTTTCTAAAAAAAATAAATTATAGTTAGTTATATTTTCATTTAATTCTATATTTAATGATTTAACGGCTTTAAGCGAAATAAATTTATATTCTTTTCCTTGATATTCGCCAATAATTCCTTGTCCAATTTTTTCATAAAAATTATTTATTTTATATATTTCACTATCAATTAAATATTCATTTATAGTTTGTGAAATTGGATGATCAGAATTATAAACTAAACTTTTTAAAATATTTTTTTTAGTTATATCCATTCATAATTCTTTAGTAATTTTACTTTTTGCTTCGGTTAATGTTCCAGTTTTATCAAAAACAATAGTTTTAGAATTAATGATTTTTTCATAAACATTTGCATTTGAAAATAAAATGTTGTTTTGAGAAGATAAAATTGATGAAGAATATATTGCTATAGGAGCTGCTATTCCAAAAGCACAAGGACAAGCAACAACTAAAACAGCACAAGATACTCAAATTGCATCATGTAAAAAATTTTCTCTCGGTCCTGAATATAACTTATGAAAATTTTGAGGCTTAATAAAATAACCTAGATTTAATCAAATTATAAAAGCTAAAAAAGATATTAATAAAATAAAAGGAATAAAATATTTAATAATTTTTTCGCTTATAATAACGATTTTTGTTTTGTTATTTAACATACTTTGAAGTTTTTTAAAAATTTGACTAATATACGAATTTTTCATATCTTTTAAGGTTTTAGCTAAAAAGATTTCACCTTCATTTATACAACCAGAAAGGATTACATCATCTTTTTTAAAAATTTTGTTTTTGCTTTCACCGTTTATAGATGAAAAATTTAAAATTGCACTATCGCTAATTAAAACCGAATCAAATAAAACATTTTCACCTTTTTTAACTTTAATAATCTCATCTTTTTTTATTAAATTGGAATTAACAGTTTCTCATTTATCATTTCTTAAAACAGAAATATTTTTATTTTTTAATAAATTTAATATATTTTGAATACCTTCATTTGATTTAAATAATAACTTTTCTTCAATTAATTTACCAATATTATAAAAGAAAAATAATGTTATAGGTATTTCTCAAAACGATTTATCTAAATTTAAATTTTTATTTATTGAAAACAAAATTATTTGATTAAAAAATGAATAAAAAAAAGCAATATGAGATGAAAAAGAAATTAAAAGTTCCATTGTTAAAATTTTTTTAAAAACTAATTTGTACTGAATAAAACTTTTGATTTCTAAATAAAAAACAACAAAAAATGAAAAGATAATTAATATTAATGTTAATACATTTTTTGTTGTATTATTAATTTTTGAACCTACTAAAAAATGCAAAAACATTAAAACAAAAATAAAAATAAAAAATATTAATTGTGTAAAAATTTTTATTTTTCTTTTTTTAAAAAAATTATTCAATTTCATTAAGTTCATATCCATTTGAAGCAAATATTTTTTTTATTTTGTCTACATTATAATTTTCATTTTCAGTGAAAATTTCTATTTTTTTTTGAAAAAAATCTAATTCATAGCTTAAATCGGGATAATTTTTCATTATTTTTTCAATATTTATTTTGCAAGAAATGCATTTTATATTAATTTCGAAATAAAAATTTTTCATTTTCCTCCTTATTCAAATATTTTATAAAATAATTATAACATAATAAATTTATTATATAACATTTTTATTATATGATGTACTTTAATTTTTAAAATATATAGTAAATTGCTTATAATCAGAGAAATGAAAATGATCGTTATGCTTTCTACCTATAGATAATTTTATAAAAAAAACTTTTTTATTTTCTAAATAATGTAATTTAATAAATAAACAAAAAACTCTATTATTATTTATTTTATTTTTTAAATCAAAATAATTTTTTATTTCTATTTCTTTTTTGTCGATCATTTTTTCAAACACTAAACTAATTGAATTGCCAGTGTAATTTGATTTAATTTTTTCATATTTTTTAACAAATTCATCAAAATTAGCCTCAAGAATTTTAATTTTTACATTAGATAAATTAAAAGATGTTTTATATTGCTCTTTAATATCAATATAATGATCTTCTTTTTCTGAAAAATTAATTTTATCTTTTAATTTTTGATCAATTTCATAGTCACGATCAATTGTTTCATCATTATTATAATCGACTACAATTTCATCACTTTTATTCATTGTTGCTTTGTCACAACTTGTTATTAAAAGTGTAAAAAATAAAATAAATAAACTTAATATATATTTTATAGCTTTCGTTTTTTTCATTTTTTAATTCCTTTTGAAAAGTTATTTAAATTTTATTATATAGTTAATATAGATATATTTTTAAAATATGTTAAAATTATTATATTATGAATAAACAAAATATTCAAAAAATTTTAAAAATATTATCTTCTAAAATAAAATTAAATATAATAGTGCATTTATTTTTCTGTGATTGCAATAAATGTAATGTTAATTATTTAACGCAATTTTTCAAAATTTCCCAACCAAATATTTCAGCGAATTTAATTTATTTAAAAAATCATGGGATTATTCAAAATAAAATAGAAAAAAAAGAAAGATTTTACTTTTTATCAGAAACTTTTAAAAAAAAATATGGTAACTTAATTAGATTAATTGTTGAAGAAAATACTAAATATTTTGAAAAAATTTTATGTGAATGTAAAATTTAGTCAAAAAAAATATTTTTTTTGCTATAATTAAAAAGTAATTTGGCAGATGTGGCGAAATGGCTAACGCATCGGGTTGTGGTTCCGACATTCGCGGGTTCAATCCCCGTCATCTGCCCCATTTTTTAAAACATGTTTTCAACCTGTTTTAAAAAATGGTTTTTTTTATTTTTTTTTAATTAAAAAAATATTATAATTTCAAATAAATTAATTAAATGAAAGGTTTTAAAATATGAAAAAAATTGCTATTAATGGTTTCGGAAGAATTGGTAGACTTGTTTTTAGAACAATTTGACAATCCAAAAAAGATAAATTAGAAATAGTGGCTATAAATGATTTAACTGATGCTAAAACATTAGCTCATTTATTAAAATATGATTCAGCTCATGGAATTTTTAAAGCTGATATTAAAGAAGAAAATGGTTCATTAGTTGTAGATGGTAAAAAAATTCAAATTTTAGCAGAAAGAGATCCAGAACAACTTCCTTGAAAATCATTAGGAATTGATGTTGTTGTTGAATCAACAGGTTTCTTTACTTCTAAAGAAGGATCAGAAAAACATATCAAAGCAGGAGCTAAAAAAGTTCTTATTTCAGCTCCAGCATCAGGAGATTTAAAAACTGTTGTTTATAATGTAAATCATAATGTTTTAACTAAAAATGATGTTATAGCATCCGCTGCATCATGTACAACAAATGCACTTGCTCCTGTTGTTAACGTTTTAGATAAAGAATTTGGATTAACTCGTGGTTATATGACAACTGTTCATGCATATACTTCCGATCAAAGATTACAAGATGCACCACACAGTGACTTAAGAAGAGCTAGAGCAGCTGCAACAAATATAGTTCCTACTTCAACCGGAGCAGCTAAAGCTATAGGATTGGTTGTGCCAAATTTAACTGGAAAATTAGATGGAATTGCTTTAAGAGTACCAGTTATAACAGGTTCATTTGTAGATTTAGTGGTTGAATTAAAATCTTCCCCAACTGTTGCTGAAATTAATGAAGCTATGAAGAAAAATGCAAATGAATCATTTGCATATGTTGATGCACCTATTGTATCTTCTGATATAATTGGAGCTAGTGAGGGTTCATTATTCGATGCACAATTAACAAAAGTTATTTCAGTTGATAATAAAAATTTATACAAAATTTATACATGATATGATAATGAAACATCATATGTACATCAATTCGTTAGAATATTAGTATATTTTGCTAATTTATAGTTTTTAATCAACGTTAATAAATTACAAATAACACATCAAAAATATGTGTTATTTTTTTATCAAATTATTTTAATTTATTTTTTAAAAAATGAATTAAAATAATAATTAATTAAATTAAACAACAAGAATTAAAAGAGGGTGTATATGGAAAAAACAAAAATTTATAAAGCTTTATACCGTACATATAGACCAAAAACATTTGATGAAATTCAAGGTCAAGAATTTATTGTAGAAACATTAAGAAATATAATTAAATTAAATAAAATATCACACGCTTATTTATTTACTGGACCAAGAGGAACGGGGAAAACATCGATAGCAAGAATTTTTGCTACAAGTTTAAACTGTGATGAAAAAGATGAAAAACAAAATGCATGTGATAAATGTATTTCTAATATTGAACGTTCATTAGATATTATTGAAATGGATGCAGCTTCAAATAGTAGCGTGGATGATATAAGAGAATTAAAAGAAAAAATCCAAAATTCTCCTTCATCTTCAAAATATAAAATTTATATCATCGATGAAGTTCATATGTTATCTAAGTCAGCCTTTAATGCACTTTTAAAAACATTAGAAGAACCTCCATATCATTCTATTTTTATTTTAGCAACTACTGATTTACACAAAATTCCTTTAACAATTTTATCAAGAGTTCAAAAATTTAATTTTTCTAAATTATCAAATAAAATCATTTATAAAAGATTAATTGATATTTTAGAAAATGAAAAAATTAATTATGAACATAAAGCAATTGAAAAAATCTCTAAATTAGCTGATGGAGCATTAAGAGATGCTCTTTCTATGTTGGAACAAGTTATAATTTATACAAATTCATACATAACAATTGAATCTGTAGAGACTATTTTTGGACTAGCTTCAATTAATGATCTTATAGAAATTATTAATTTAATTGAAACAAATAATATTTTTAATTTATTAACTAAAGTAAAAAGATTAATTAATAATGGATGTGATATTTTGTTATTAGCGCATGATTTAATAGCAATTTTAAAAGATTTTTTAATATATAAAAAATTAAAAAATACTTCATTATTAGAGATTTTAAATAGTGAAGAAATAACACTAATTAATATAAATGATAAATTAGCTATAAGAATAATTGACGAATTAATTTTATTTATAAAAAATTCACTAACTATCAATAATTTATCTAACTCATTTGAATTAACATTTTTAAAAATAATTAGTAAAAATCATGAAAATGTTGAAATAAAAAACACAAATCAAAAAATAGAAACAAATGATGCTTATGAAAAGATAGTGAAAAGTCATGAAGAACATAAAAGAAATAATGAAATAAATAATAGAGAATTTTTTGATCATAATTTTAATAATAATCAACACAATAACACTGCTAATTATAGGGTTGATATAATTAATGAAAATAATAATGAAAATAATTTTTTAACTAAAAATAGTTTTTTAAACAATCCTTTACATGAATTGCATAAATTAAATGAAGATGCTAATGAATTAAATTTTATCAATAAAATTCAAAATGAATTTTTAAGTTCTGAATTTTTAAATAATAGTAACAATAATCAAAATAATGATGATTTAAATACTAATACTTTTACAACACAAAATAATAATCTAATACAAAATAATGAAAACATTAAAACTGAAAAAAATGTTAAAAAAAATAACTTAATTACAAATTATTCATTAATAGAAGATAACGAAAATGAAAATAATGATTTACTTGAAAATTCTTTTAATAATAATGTAAATGCAAATAACAAAAGTTTTAATAATGAAAATCATTTTTTAATAAATGATGTTATTAGTGATAAAACATTAGAAGAAAAAATAAATGATAATTTATCTAATGATAAAATGTTTTCAAGTAATTATCAAGAACTTACTGAAGAATTTGATGTAAGTGAGATAAAAGATAAAAATAATGATTTTTTTAATGAAGAAAATAAAATTGAGAATTTAAATTTAAAAATTACTGGTGATACAATAATTGAAAATTTACCTAATTTAACAAGTGATTTTTCATTAATAAATGATGATATTTATTCTTTAGATGAAATAATTAATTTATTTGGTTTAAATTCACAAAATTCAAAATTAAAAAGAATTAAAGATAAAAGAAAGATTGAATTTCAAAATATTGAAATTCATCAAGATAATTCTAAATTTTCTAATTATATTGAATGATTTAATGATTGTAAATTTATAACAGCAAGTGATGATTTTATTTTAATTAGTGCAAATCCTGAAAATAATTTTTCACTTTTTAAAATTAATAATAGTAAAAATGATGTAGAATTTAAAGAATTGCTTCAAAATGTATTCGGTCAAGAAATATATGTTTTCGCAATAACAAAAAAACTATTTAAATTCGCAATGGAAAAATGAGAAAGACTTAAACAAACTAAATCATTACCAGAGCATTTTGAACCATTAAAAAAAATAAACGAAAAATCACTTGAAGAATTACAAATTGAAAAAGTAAAAACACTATTTGGTGATAAATTTAAATTATAAGAAAGCGAGAATAAAAATGAATATACAAGAATTAATGAAACAAGCTAAAAAAATGCAAAAAGATTTAGCTAAAAAACAAGATGAATTAAAAGAAAAAGAATTTTCTTTTTCAAAACAAGGAATTGAACTAGTGCTTTATGGAGATAGACAAATTAAATCTTTAAACATTAACCCTGCATTAATTGATCCAGAAGATAAAGAGACATTAGAAGATCTCATTATTATTACTTTAAACGAAGCTTTAAAAGAGTTGGATGAAAAACATGATGAATTATTACCTAAAGGGGTATAAAAATTGTTTGGCAACGAATATGAAGAATTGATTTTAAATTTAAAAAAAATTCCCGGTTTAAGTAAAAAGCAATCAGAAAAAATTGCTTTTTATATTTTAAATTTAGATTACAAAGAACTCGATTCTTTAATTAATTCTATGAAAAATTTAAATCAAAATTTGAATAAATGTTCAAGTTGTAATTTTATAACTAAAAATGTTAAATGTGACATTTGTCTTGATTTAAATCGTTCTAGAAAAATTCTTTTAGTTGAAAGTGATAATGATGTTATCAAAATGGAAAAAGATAAAATATTTGATGGTAAATATTTTGTTTTTAATTTAGAAGATAAAAAACAAGTTGAAAAAGATATGTTTTTATTACTTGAACAAACTAAAAATAATCAAGAGATAATTATCTCTTTTTCACCAACACTTCAAGGAATTACATATGCTAATTATATTGGTGCTTTTCTACTTGAAAATAATAATAAAATTAAAATTTCTAGAATTGCATTTGGTATTCCTGTTGGTTCGAAAATTGATTACATGGATAGCTTTTCCATAAAAGAATCAATTGAAAATCGTAAAGAAATTAAATAAAAAAAATAAATTAATTAAGGGGTTTAAATGTTCATTTCTTTTGAAGGGTTAGATGGTTGTGGCAAGAGCACAATTATTGATAAATTAAAAACTTTTCTTCCAAGTTATTTTCCAAAAAAAGAATTTATTTTTACAAGAGAACCTGGTGGGGAAAATTTAAAAGAAGCTGAAAAGATTAGAGAAATATTATTAGATAAAAATAATAATATTGATTTTTTTTCTGAAGCTATTTTGTTTTCAGCTGCAAGAAGAATGCATATTGAAAAAGTAATTTGACCAGCTTTAAAAAACAATAAAATTGTTATATGTGATAGATTTGTTCACTCTTCAATTGCATATCAAGGCGCTGGGAATAATATAGGCGTTGAAAAAATCAAAAAATTAAACGATTTGGTAATTGAAAAAACTTATCCTGATTTTACTTTTTTGCTAAAAATACCAGCTGATTTATCAAAAAAAAGAATTAGTCAGCAAAGAAATGAAATGGATAGAATAGAAAAAAACAATTTAGATTTTTTTACTAGAGTTTCAGATTGTTATGATCAATTAGCTGATGAAAATAAAGAAAAATTTATCGTTGTTGATGGTGATGATACAATTGAAAATGTTTTTGAAAAAGTAAAAGAATATTTTATTAAAATAATAGAAAAATAATCATGAAAGAAAATTCAATTTCAAAAAAAATCATTTATAACGCTTTTAAATCTAATCATTTTTTTCATTCTTGAATTTTATATTCTGAAAACGAAAATTCTATAAATGAAAATTTGCTTTTTTTAATTTCGCAAATTACAAATAAAAATATAAATAAAATTGCAAATATCCAAAATTATAGTTATGTTTTAGACGCTTTAAATGAAAATATAAATAAAAATGTTTTTGATAATATTATTCATAATTTTTCTTTAAAAAATCAGAAAAATGAATTTAAAATTTTAGTTATTAAAAATATTGAAAGTTTGCATATATCAGTTTTAAACTCGCTTTTAAAATTTATCGAAGAACCTTATAATGATGTTTTTATAATAATGACTTCAAAAAATAGTAAAAAAATTTTAAAAACTATTTTATCTAGAAGTTTTGTTATTAACTGTAGATCAGAATTAAAAGATCAAGAATTTAATGAATTTATTAATAATAATGATTTAATTATTGAAAAGAAAATATATTTATATTTATTTGAAAATAAAACCGAAATTGAAGCATATAATATTGAAAAAATTAATCTATTAATTAATAGATTTTTAAATTTTATTAAAAGTGAAAAATTAATAAATTTTTTAATTTATTTAACTGAAAATTTTGAGCAAAAATCAGAAAAAATTATTTTTAGCTTATTAAAATTATTTTTAAATCTAAAACTTAATAATAATATTAATAATGATTTAATTTTAGATTTAAAAACTTTGAAAAAAATTAATAATCACAACTATTTAAATCAAAAAAAAATAACTAAAATTTTAATTTTAATTGAAGAATTTGAAAAAAATTTAAACTATAATTTAAATTTTTCAATTAAAAAAACTTATTTTATTGCAAAAATAAATGAAATTTTAAATCAAAATGAAAATGAATAAATTATATATAATCGGAACACCTATAGGTAATTTAAAAGATATAACTATTAGAGCACTTGAGACATTAAATGAAATAAACATAATATTATGTGAAGATACAAGAAATAGTTTAAAGCTTTTAAATCACTATAACATAAAAAATAAAAAACTTATAAGCTATCATAAATTTAATGAAAAAAAAATTTCGAGTTTTATTTTAGAATTATTTAAAAAAGAAAAAAAAATAGCACTTATTTCAGATGCAGGAATGCCAAAAATTTCTGATCCTGGTAATATTTTAATAAAAAAATGTCATGAGTTAAATATTAATGTTGAAATAATTCCAGGACCTACTGCATTTTCTAGTTCATATATTTTATCTCCCTTTGAAGGAAATTTTACTTTTTTAGGCTTTTTAAAAGATAAAAGTAATCAAAGACAAAAAGAATTAAAGAATTTAAATGAGGGTATTTATATTGCATATGTATCACCATATAAATTAAAAAAAACTTTAGAAGATTTAAAATTAATATTTGAAAATAATATAGAAGTTTTTTTAACTAAAGAAATGACAAAATTATATGAAAAATATTATTTTGGTACACCTGAAAAAATATTAGAACAATTACCTGAAATAATTAAAGGTGAATATACAATTACTTTTGAAATAAAATCATTAAAAATTAAAAAAATAAAAGAAAATAAATATAAGCATCTAGTTAAAGCAAAATAAATTTTTTTATTTTGCAGTTTTTATTATAATATTTATTAAAAAAAGTGGTGATATGCATTTATGGACAAAAGAATATTAAAAGTTTTATATAGTCAAGAACAAATTGAAAATAAAATCAAAGAATTAGCCAATTGAGTTGATGAAACATATAAAAATTCAAAAAATTTAGTTTTAATTGGTTTATTAAAAGGGAGTATTCCTTTTTTAGCTCAATTAATTAAAAATATTAAAGTTGATCATATTATTGATTTTATGACGTTATCATCATATGAAGGTGGAATTGATTCTACAGGTTCTGTTAAAATTATAATGGATTTAGCATATGATATCAAAGGTAAAGATGTTTTAATTATTGAAGATATAATCGACTCGGGAATTACAATTGAAAAAGTTTATGAATTATTAAAATACAAAAAACCTAATTCATTAAAAGTTTTAACTCTTTTAGATAAACCAGCTGGAAGAAAAAATAAATTCCAAGCAGATAAATCAGGATTTGTTTGTCCAAATGAATTTTTAGTAGGTTTTGGATTAGATGTAAAAGAAAAAATGAGAAATCTTCCTTATATTGGAATTTTTGATAAAAAATATTTAGATAAAATTTAAAATTTCATTTTCAAAAAAAATAATATTCAAATTTAAATAAGCAATGTTTAACTAAAAAGTAAATATTGTTTATTTTTTTTTAAAAAAATCTTATATTTTTTAGCATTTATTTTGTAAAAAAAAAAAAAAAAAGTAAAATAATTTTATGTCCAAAAAAATCACTAAAAAAAATGCTATTATTTTAAGTTTAATATCTGTATCTGCACTGACAACTGTTGGTATCGTTACTCCAATAGTTGTGTTAAAAAATAAACAAACAAATGATATGTTTGATAATACGATACCAGAGCCGCAAAATCCAATTGATGATACCAAAAAAGAACCACAAAAACCAATTGATGATACTAAAAAAGATGAAGATGTTTTAAATCCGACAAATTCAACTGATCCAATTGATGAAGTTGATCAAGGACAAAAAACGCCTCCTATTGAAACAAATCCTAACAAAACTAATGGAAATAATGAACAATCAAATGACAATAAAGATTCTAATGAAAAATTATTAGATTTTGAACCTACATTTACATTTAAAGAAAAATTACATAATATTAATAATGTAGAATCAGGTTTGGTATTTTTATCTAACATAGAAAAATTAAATAATAGAAAATTAACTCTTAAAGTTAAAAATGAAAAAAATAATGAATTAAATAATTTAGATGGAATTTATGATCAAAGTACTAAAAATGTCCAATTTAACTTTTCAAAGGATAAAATTTTAAAAAATGTTAATTATAAAGTTCTTTCAATTTTTTATGGGTCTTATGAAAACGATTTAAAAGATAAAAATATTAATTTTTTTGTAGAAGATATTTTTGTTAATAACAATAATGGAATTGTAAAAACAAAACCTTCAGTTCCAGCACATTTTGAAAATACAAGATCTGTGCAACACTGAAAATATTTTAACACAGAAATAACTGGTTATTATTTAAAATCAGGAATTGAAAATAAATTGACATTAGATGTTAAGGGTGAAAATATAAATAATAATTTAATTTTAGCATTCAGTCCAGTTTATAAAATTAAAGAGAATAAATATAATCAATATTTATTAAGAAGACATTCGCTTGAAAATGGAATCAACACATTTAATTTAGATTTAAAAGATGATCCTTATCCATTTATGATTTATATCATTAATGAAACAGGAAATAATGTAGAAATTAATTTTGAAACTGATGGATGAGAACAATATCTCGGGAAACACACTCATTTTACATATCATTATAATGATGAAGATTACAAAGAAAAATTTTGAGAATACTTGCAAGATTTAAAAGATTATAATAACAATATTAGCGAGAAAAAATTAGCTAATATGACTATTTTAGAATTTAATTTTAAAGATCAAGGGGCTTTCCAAATATCACTTGCTGCATCTATTGCTTATAATACTTATTTTAAATATTTAAAATTAGATAATAAAGAAAAAGCATATGAATTTATTGAAACATATGCAAGTAAATTACATGAATGATTAAGGTTTTTAAGATTTTTTGATGGTTATGAAACAATTGATCCTAATGATAATGCTAATGGAATTGTAAGAACTAAAGTACATTTAACATCTGGAGAAGATTTTTCAAAAACATTCGGAACTGATTTTTTTGCTTGAGAAAGAATTATCAACCTTAGAAGTGAAGATGGAGTAGGTGGTAAAATTTTTAAATTTATTGCTGGAGATTATGATTCATTATATTCTTGACCAACAGTTCATGAATTTGCTCATACAGTTGATAACGATCTTATTACTATACCTGAAATATCAAATAATATTTTTTCTATTGAAGGAAGAAAAGAGCTATTTATTAGAGAAATATTAAGTGATAAAGCTACTATTAAACCCAAAAATCATGATACTGATAATAATGCAATTTATAAATATTATAATGAAAAGTTTCATCCGAGGGTTGGAAGAAACGCAAAAGAATTTGATAATCAACTTTCTGAAAATATAAATGTAAAATTTTTATCAAGAAATAGAGATAAAACTAAAATTGATTTTTTCGATAATCCTAGTAATGGTTCTTCAAGATATTACACTTGATGATTAGTTATGAATTATTTTAAATATCATGATTATTCAAATTATGATTTCACCAAATATAATTTTTATAATAAAGATTTTGCCAAATCAGTAAATAAATTTGGGCTTTATGGTGCAATTACAAGAACTATTAGAGAGAAAAATTATGATACTACATTTTTATCTCAAATAAAACCAATAGATCCAAAACATCAACAAGAAGAAAAGGGAGAAACAGACCCTGCATTCCATGATCATTCTATGGATCATGATGATGAAGATGAAGATAAACATAATGATGTAAAACATAAAAAACCTTTAGTAGTTGATAAGCATATTAAAATTGGTCAAGAACTTAAAATTTTATATTTTTTAACTTTAGTAAGTGGTTATAATTTTGTTGAAATTTTAGAACGTTTTGGCAATAAAAATGCGCCACAAAATTTAAAAGATTTTGCCTCTAAATACCCAAAATTAGATAAACCAATAGAATTCTACACAGTAATGGCTGATTTATTGAGGGCTAAAAAAATTCCTTTATATGATGAAGCAACTAAACCTGAAGTAAAGTTTGAAGAATTTGAAGATCCTACTGTAGTCGCAGAATTTTTCACTGATAGAATTGATGTAACTATTGATTTAAAAGATAAAAACGAATCAACAATTGCATATTTAATTTATCTAAATGATGAATTAATTCGTTATAGTAGAAAACCTAAAATCAAAATCCCTGGAGCTCCATCTGGAAAATACTATGTTGTTACTTATGATTATAAATTAAATAAAAGTTTAAAATCTGAAGAATTTAATTTTGTAGCTAAACATAATTATGATGATGATGATGAAGATGAAGAAACTCAAGCTTAAAGACTTGAACAAAAGCAATAAATAAAAAACCGAATTTTAAAAGAAAAAATAAAATTCGGTTTTTTATTTTTGTTAATTTAAAAAATTATTTTTTTTCGTTCTTTTTTAAATTATCTCGAGATGAATTAGGTAAACTTTCACCAAAATCTAAAAAATTCGTTATATATTTAAAGCTATTTTTTGGGATGGCTAATTTATCAAAATTATTTTCATCTATTTTTAAATTTATTTTATCAAATTCTAAGTTTTTGATTTTTTTTACAAAATCAGGTTCTGCAATAAATACTGATGATAAACCAACTAAGTCACAATATTTTATTGCTTCCATTGCTTTTTCTAAATTATTTATCGAACCATTTATCATTAATAAAAATTGATTTTTAAATTCTTTTTTTATTGTTTCAGTTCATAATTTATTTTTATATTTAATCCCCGTTCTAACTTTAGATTTATATACATCTTTTCCTCAGGAAGCTAAAGCTAAATAATCAAAAGGTGTTTTATTATATAAACTTTTTAAAAATTCTATAAATTCATCAAAATCATAACCAATATCATGTGCTATTATTTCTTCAGGTGTTGCTCTGTAACCTAAAATAAAATCTTTTTTAGCTTTTTGATCAATTGTTTTTTTGATAGCTTCAAAAATTTCTAATGTAAATCTTGATCTATTTTCAAGATTTTGATTTCCATATTCATCATTTCTTTTATTTTCATTTTTGGAAAAAAAAGCTTGTGGTAATAATCTTTGAGCTGATGAAATTTCAATTCCATCAAAACCTGCTTCAATTGCAATAATTGTTGCTTTTTGATAGTCTAATATAGTTTTTTTAATTTCTTTTTTTGTTAGTTCATACACTTGATGCTCATAAGGAAAATTTAATTTTAAAGCGCTTGGACCTTTAGTGTAACCAAATTTATCTAAGGCGGCCATAGCAAATCTCCCTGAATGAATTAATTGCAAAATTGCTTTTGAACCTTGTGATTTCATAGCGCTTGCTAATTTTTTTAATGATTTAATTTGTTTTAAATTACTAACCGCTATTCCATTATGAAATAATTTACCTTGTTCATTAACATTAGCTCCAGTTGTTATTGATAAAGGGGCGCTATTTGCTCTTTTTAGTGCATAATTGATTTCTTCATCTGTTACAAAACCAGATTTAGTTGCAAGATTAAGTGTTATAGGTGATAAAACAAATCTATTTTCTAAAATATTATTTTTTAATTTTATTTTAGAAAATAATTTTTTATATTCAGTTTTTGTTTTCATTAATTTAAAATAAATTCAACAAATTTATTTATTTCAATTGGTTTTAAAAAGAAATTTTCAAAATTAATGATTTTTAATTTTTCAATAAGAACATCTTTTTTTATCTGGCAATTTAATAAAATATTTTCAATATCTTCAATTTTCTTATTAGCTGCTAAAAAGAAATCGCCGCTAATTTTTATTTGTTTTATTGTGCCATTTTCTATTTCTAGCGAAACGTTAATTGTACCTGTATCAAATCTTTTTTCACGATTATATGAATATCTAGGGCTTAAGCCATAAGTTCAATTTCAATTTTTATATTTTTCAGCAACTAATTCATCGATTTTTTTTCAATGCTTTTCTTCCAAGTAAAAATATTCCATTTTTTTATCGCCAATAATTTTTTTTAAAAATTGGTTTTTAAATTCATCAATAGTTAAATTATTAAATTTATTATCTAGATGATCTTTTATTTTATCTACCCTTTGTCTAATTGAATTGATTCCTTTAGATTCAACTTTCTTTGAATTAACTTTCAAAATTTCTTCCATCGCTTTATAATCAATATCATATAAAAGTGAAAAACCACCTCACATTAAATTATCTTTAATCATAAGTGCAGCTCCTGATATTTTCTTATCATTAATTGTTAAATCATTTTTTCCTTTTTGATAAACATTTTTAACACCTATTGAATTTAATGCTTTTATAGCAGGTTCATAAAATTTTTGATAATCAATATTATATTGTTCTTGGTTTTTTAATGGGATTATAAAACAAAAACAAGCTGAGTTACGATCTAGATAAATAGCTCCTCCACCAGTATCTCTTCTAACTACTTGAATTTTTTCGAAATATTTTTCATTTATTTCAACCTTTGGATTTTGGAAATAACCAATTTGAACATGAGGATCTGAAATATATGGAAAAACTAGTGTTTGATCTTTAAATCCTAAATTAAAATAATTTTCTAAAATTCATACTTGCATGGCCATATGATAAGCGCCATCGCCAATATATTTACCATTTCTAACAGGTTCTATTATTATCATATTTTTCCTTTTTATATACTTCAGCTAATGATTTAAGCAATATTTTTATATCATCATTAGCAAAATATGTTTGATTTAAAATTGCTTTATCAATTCTATATTGTTTTTGATTTAAAACTAAATACTTAGCCAAAGGATTTTCTTCAGTTCATCTTCAAAACTCTCACTTTATAAATTGTGGAGTTATATTACCACATCCTATTTCTAAAAATAAAATTTTTTTATTTTTATTTTGTTCTACAAAATCTAAATATCTTTTTTTAGCTATTTTATAATTTTCATCTTCCACTAATACATCACCTTTATTCCGTTTATAAACTTCTAAAGGATAGTTGCAAAATAAGCATTTGGGAATTAAATTTTCAGCAACTTTTAAATTTTTTTGTTCATTTACCATTTTATAAATTAATTCTCGATCTTCTCAAGAGTTGTTATTACATTTTTTGGAACATTGCATTAAATTATATTGCCCCTGAATATAAAAATATTTTTTTGAATCAAAATTAGATTTATGAAGAGAACTATCTGAATTTGTTGTAACAATAAAATAATTTTTATTTTCTAAAATTGTTTTTAAATTAAAAAAAGAATCAGAAACATTTTGCTCATAATAATTCATTTTAATGAAACGAGAATGGAATGCTCAATATGTTTGTCAATCTTCAAAATGATAAACTGAAGCTTGGAGCATATCTATAAATTTATATTTTTCAATAAAATCATTAAATTGTTCTTTAAATCTTTCACCATAGTAACTAATTCCATCTGCATTAGTCATTCCAGAACCAATACCTACAACAATTGCTTCTGCTTCATCGATTAATATTTTAATTTTTTCAATGTTTAAATCCATATTAATAATCTTCTAGTTGCTCAAACTCTTTTTTATCAACATCTTTAAGTTTTATAATTCAATTATCTTCAATTTTATATGAGTTAATAAGACTTGGGTTTTCAATTGCTTTTTTATTAATTTCAACTATATTTCCACTTATTGGTGATTTAAGATTTAAAATAGCTTTTGAAGCTTCGACTTTTAAAATGATTTCACCCTTTTTTATTTTATTTTTATTCTCATACTCTAAATATCCTGCTGTTCCTAAATCATCTTGCAATTCAGCAGACGGATAAATTACGTAAATATCATCTTTTTTTTCAATTATTAAAAAGTTATAAATCTTTTTCATTAATTCTCCTTTTTAGTTTTAAAATATTTTTTATATTCTCCATAACCTTTTTCTTCTAATTTATCATAAGGTATAAAATTGAGTGATGCTGAATTAATGCAATACCTCATTCCACCTTTGTCTTTAGGTCCATCATTAAAAACATGTCCAAGATGTGATAAAGCATCTTTAGATTTTATTTCTTTATAAATTAAGCCTTCAATTTTAGGGCTTTTTGGATCATCAAATTCTAATAGTACATCTTTAGTAATTGGTTTTGTAAATGAAGGTCAGCCACTTTTAGAATCGAATTTATCATCCGATAAAAATAAAGCCCTTCCATCAACTACATCTACATAAATCCCTTTTTCATAATGACTATTATATTTATTATTAAAAGGTGCTTCTGTATAAGATTCTTGAGTCACTTTGTACTGTAACTCAGTTAAATGATCTAAATTTTTTTTATTTTTTTTATTCATAAATTCCTTTTTTTAAAATTATTTTCTAATTTTAATTATATTAAAAAAAAATGTTATTTTTTTAATTTAAATATATATTTTTTTAAAAAAAACAAAAAAACAAAATTCAACTATTTTTTTTGCTGAATTTTGTTTTGAGATTTGAATTTAATTTAAAAAATCAATAATATCTTTTTTGGTGATATTTTTTTTAATTAAGGATTCAACTTTTTCAATATCTGAAAAAGCAATAGCAATATTTTGTAATATCTCTAAATGTTTTTCATCTTTGATAGCTAAAGCTATAATAAATTTAATATCTTGGTTGTCTACTTTTATTATTTTTTTTAAACTGATAAATACAATATCGTTTTTTAAAACAGTTTCTTTTCCATCAAAATTTGCATGAGGTAAAAATACATAATTACCAATAGCTACCGAAACTTCTTGATCTCGTTTAATTATTGAGTTTAAAAATTTATCATTAACTGAATTTAATTTATAAAAATGATTAAAAACAAAATTCATAATTTCATTTTTATTTTCTAAATCGATGTCGATAAAAATTTTATTTTCTGTTAAGTTCATTATTTTCCTTTAATTTTTGGAAATAAATATTAATTAATTCATTATTAATATATGAAGAATTGTTTATTTTATTTTTCATAAAAAAATCTAGAAAAAATTGATCATCTATTTGTTTATTTTGATAAATTTCAGTAAAAATAATTTTAAAATAATTTTCATCTATTTTATATTTTTTAAATCAATTAAATATTAATCCAAATCTTTCTTTTTCAGTGAATTTTAAACTTAAGTTTCTAATTAATCTTGAATTTAAATCTTTTAATTCGCTATTTTTAATTCTTTTTATTGTTAAATTTACATATTTTTTTAATTCTTTTTCTTCTATTAAAAATTCTTTTGAAAATACATAAATTAATTGTTTAATAAATTTTTTTATAAAACTTACTATTTGAATATTTTCAAATGCTTGATGAACATAAAGATAATTTTTATTAAAAGCTAAAATAGCTGTAAGTGTATGTATTGCGTTAAATAATATTAATTTTTTCGTTATAAATAAATCAATATTATTTGTAAAACTTACTTTTTCTAAAGTAAAATTTTTAGTTTTTTCTAAAATAATTTCATAATATTTTTCACTTTTTATATCTAGTGAATTACTATCTAAATTATTGTAAGGGATAATTCTATCGATCATAGCGTTTATAAATTTTATTTTTTTATTTTCCAAATTTAAAATATTTTTGAAATAATCACTTATTTTATACCCATTTTCAAAACAAATAATTTTTACATTATTTTTTAATTTAACACTAATTAATAATTTTTTTAAAAATGGTAAATTATTTGTTTTGACAGAAGTGGAAATTATATCTACTTTTGATAAAATTTTTTTTATTTTTTCAACATCATCAATATGCAAAGCTTGATAGTTTTTAATAATATTAAATTTTTTATAATTAAAGTAATTTATTTTATAGCTTATATTTTTTTGTAAATTTTTTATTAAATCACTATTAGTATCTACAAAATAAACTTCATAATTATTTAGTTGATAAATATAAGCAATAAGACCTCTACCTATATTACCTGCACCAAAATGAATTACTTTATTTTTTTTCATTTTTAATTTTTTTGGCTATTTCTTGATATTTTAATTTATCTAAAAATTGTTTTATAACTATAACATTAGCTTTAGGATTTTGTTTTTTTACTCTATCGCTTAATTGCTCTATAGTTATAATAAATTTATCATTTTCATTTAAATTATTAATTGCTTTATTTTTAACTTGAATATCATTTATATTTAAATCATTTAAAATTTTTCTTAAAATTGATGCGCCCATAGCGCTTGAGCCCATTCCCGCATCACAAGCAAAAATAATTTCTTTTGTATTGAAATTAGTTATTATGTTTGAGTTTGAATTTTTTAAAGAATTTAAATTTTTTATTTTATTTTTATCTTTTTTGGAAGAATAAATAAGAATAAAAATTGCAACAAGTGAACTAACCGCAGCTGAAGCTATTATTCCTAAGCTGTAACCTAATATATCATTTCAACTTTTGTTAATTTGGATAAAACCAGCAATTATACTCCCAGGGGAAATTGGGGCAACAGCTCCTACATTGAAAATTTGAAAAACTAAGTTTCCAACAATTCCTCCAGAGATAGTTGCTAATATTAAAATAGGTTTTAATAAAATAAATGGAAAATAGACTTCATGAATTCCACCAAATAAATGAACAACACTAGAAGAAGCAGATTGTGAAAATAATGATTTATTTTTCTTAAAACCAAAAATCATTCAAGCAATTAAAATCCCTAAACCTGGACCTGGATTCGATTCTAATAAAAATAAAATTGATTTACCTGAACTAAGAACTTGTTGAGTTCCTAAAGGAGTAAAAATTCCATGATTAATTGCATTATTTAAAAATAAAACTTTTGCTGGCTCTATAATAATTGCTAATATTGGATAAAGCTTATATTTTTGCATTTGCTCAATCATTTTTGCTAAACCAAACTGTAAATAACCAACTGCATAAATTGATAAATAAAATGTTGGAAAAATTAAAATAAAACCTAATATTCCTAAATAAAAATTATTAATTAACATTTCAAAACCGGATTTAATTTTGTTAATTCATAATCTTTCGCTATATTTTAAAATAAGTGCTGCTATAGGTGAAAAAATCATTACACCTAAAAACATAGCGGCAGTATCACCTACAATGCTTTTGAAAATTTCTGTCTGTCCTGCAGAGATAGTAGCAAGTGATACAATAGAAGCAATAGCTCCACCTCTTAAATCATAAATTTTTTTACCAAGTAAAAATCCAATTAGTGTTGGAATTATATAAACAATGCCCACTTCAACCATTTTTTCTAACAATTTATTTGGTGTTCATCCTGTAGGAATGAAAAAAGTAGTTAAAATACCTCAAGCGATGAAAACACCAATAATAGGTAAAATTGAAGATGATAAAAGCGAACCTAAATTTTGAATTTTAGTTTTTATTACTTTAATACTTTTCATTTGTCTCCATTTAATTAATTTTTTGAGAATTTAATTCTCATAAATCAATATAAATTAAAATTTAAGTAAAAAGTTTTAATCTAGAATTAGTTTTAAATTTTTAATTTACTTTAAATAAAAAATCCCTCAATTTCATTTGAGAGATTTTTCTTTAAATTAATAATCTTTAAAAAATTTATGAAAATAATTTTATTAAAATTTCCTGCTTCAAGACATCGCTATCAATTTTTTAGTCAAAATTAAAATCATTTTCATCTGTATCATTAAAATCATCTTCATCTAAATCTAAAAATTTAGGTGAATCTATATTGAAATTACCGGAGAAGTTGTTATTTTTTTGATTTGAATAACGAATTGATTCTTCTCTTGTAACTTTACCAATAGGACTTAAATTTTCAATTTTGGTATCATTTTCACTTTGAAAATGAGAGTGAAGATTTTCATTTATTCTTGATATTAATTTATTATATTCTGGTTTTGGAGCTAAATTTTGCTCGGATTTTGGAATATTATTGAAAGAATGATTATTTTGAATGTTTTGTGAATTTTTTATATGGCTTGCGTGAATATTATTCTCACTTCTAAAATTTACATTCATTTGATTATAATTATTTTGATTATTATTTAAAACTTGATTTTTTTCTTCAATGTTTCCGACTTTTTCAGTTACATTGTTAGAATTAAATCTATTATTTTTAATATCACTATAATTATTAATAATGTTTTTAGTATTTTCTAAATTCACATTTTTTGTTTCAAAATTATTATTAACATTAACTTTTTGTTCTAAAACAGAATTATTAATTAAATTTGTAGTATTAATATTAAAATTTGTTATTCCTGTTGCGATAATAGAAAGCGATAACTCTTTATCGTTAGTAGGTTTCTGAACTAAACCATAAATAACATCAATATCATTTTCAGATTCTTTTTTGATTCTATTTATAATTTCACTAATCTGTGATGAAGTTATATCAGAAGAAGTTATATTTAAAATAATACTTTTTGCTTTTTTAATATTATTTTCTAATATATCGAATTCTAATAATTTATCAAGTGATTTTTGGACTTTATCATTTCCAAATCCTTTAACTGAGTTTATAACAATTTCACCTCTAGTTTTCATAGTTGATAATAAATCAGCAAAATCAACATTTTGAATTCCACGAACATGGATTATTTCATAAATAACATTAATAACTTTTTCAAAAAATACATTAGCTATTTTTAAAGTATCAAAAATAGGTAGATCTGGATTTTTCCCAATTAATTTGTTGTTAGAAATTAATACAAGTCCATCTACATATTTTTTTAAATTAGAAATACCTAAAAGAGCATTACTAGCTGTTTTTTTACCTTCATATTCAAATGGTGTTGTGACAACTGCAATTGTAAGTGCATTATGTTTTTTTGCTTCTTCAGCAAAAATTGCACTAGCTCCAGAACCAGTTCCCTTTCCCATTCCGGCAGCTAAAATTACAATATCAGCACCATTCATTTTTTCGCTAATTTCTTTTTTTGATTCAAGTGCATATTCTTTCCCTTTTATAGGATCGTTTCCAGCGCCTGAGCCTTTTCTAACTTCAGGATTACCAAGTGGAATTATCTTATCTTTATCAAAAGAATTTAATGTAGCTGATTCTGTATTTGCAAAGTAATATTCTACATCTTCCTTTGAATGATCAAGAGCATGCTTAACCATATTATTTCCACAACCACCTATACCAAAAATTTTAATTTTTCTATTTGCCATTTTTATCTCCTAAATATTAATGATTTAAATAAATTAAATATTCTATTTTTTTTATCGTTTAATTCATCATTTAATATTGCTTGTGTTTCAACCAAATTTCCTTCTCTTATAAGTTGGGATTTTAAACACATATAAATATATTCGATACCAAGAATTATTTCTTTAGTAGTTTTATTAAAATCTGGTTTATATTTTGATGAATATAAAATATTTTCTTTATTCAAAAATAATTTTTTAATTGCCACATCAAAATTTTCAATTTGAATAAGTTCTCCTAATCAGTAAATTTGTGAAAAATATGCATTATTTTTTTTAACAAATTCATTAATTTCAAAACTAATTTTTTCAACAAAATTAATTATAATGTTTGAAATATATTTGGCGTTTATATTTTCATAAATATAATAGTCTAAATCTTCATTGCTTAAAATCTTGCCATAAATTTTAAGAAATTGTTTAGCTTTTTCTTTTGTTAAATTAAATTTGTCTTTAATTTGATTAATAAGATCATCAAAATTTAAATTTAAATTTTTATATACAGAATTAGAATTTTCTTTAAAAATTGCAATTCAAGAATTATTCTCATCTATATTAATAACCACTTTATTAATGTTATTGCTAGTATCGATATTTATTAAACTTTCAATAGAATTAATGTTTGTGAAAATATTTTCAATTTTCAATTCTAATAAATTAAAAAAATTAGTTAAAAATTGAAAATATTCTTTATTAATGTAATTTACATTATAAGAAACGGTTAATTTATCAGCGCTTTTATTCAAAGGAAAAATTAAATATTGTTTTTCAATATCATTAAAATTAGTTATAAAATTTGTTATTCTAAATGATATTTTTGAATAATTTTTAACATTAAAATTTAATTTTGCCTTTTCTAAATTAGATTTAAAAGCTTTATTATCAACTATTTTTTTACTATTATCAATATTAGTAGTAATTTTGAATTCTTTAGTTAAAAAATTGAAATTACTAAAATTATTTAAATAAATAAAAATTTTTTTAACTTTGGTCTTTAAAAAAGCATTTATTTTTTGTAATGAATTGAAAAAAAATTCTTGCATTGATTTTTCTTCTTCATTTTCTTCTTGAAAAATCAAAATATTTTTATTTTTTACTTTTTCAATTGCATAAAGTCCAAAATTATACTTAGAAATTTTGGCAATAACTTTGATTTTTCTTTTCATAAATACTCCTTTATTTTAATTTAGTTAAAACTCTTAATTTAGAACTCCTGCTTCTTCTATTGTTATCAATTTCATCTTGATTTGGTTTAAAATGTTTATTTTTTCATTTTTGTTCAATATTAATAGGCAATTTATAATAATCTTCTTTTATTGTTAACGAATTAAAAAAACGTTTTACAATTTTATCTTCAATCGAATGAAAAGTAATAACTAATAATTTTCCATTTTTGTTTAAAAACTGTATTGAATCACTTAAAACTTTTTTTAAGGATTCTAGTTCATTATTTACTTCGATTCTGATAGCTTGAAAAACTGCTTTTGCTGGATTTTTTAATCTTACAATTTTAGCTGGAAGTGAATTTTTTATAACTTCTACTAACTCTAAAGTCGTATGAATAGGTCTATTATTAACAATGCCTTTCGCAACTTGTTTATAAAGCTTTACATCTGCATTATTAATAAATATCGAATTTAATTGCTTTAAATTATAGTTATTAACTATATGAAAAGCATCTAATTTTTGACTTTGATCCATTCTCATATCTAATTTAGAATTTTTGTTATAAGAAAAACCACGATTTGCATCATCTAACTGAGGTGATGATACACCTAAATCCATCAAGATTCCGTCAACTTTAGTGATTTTTAAATCATTCAAAATCTTTTTTAAGTTTTTAAAATCACTATGAATAATCGTAAAATTATTGCTAATTTGACTTAATATTGATCTACTTTCTTTTGTAGCTTCAAGATCTTTATCAAAACAATAAAGTCAACCATTTTCTAATTTTTTTAAAATTTCTTTTGAATGACCAGCTCTACCTAATGTTAAATCAATATAAATTCCATCTTTTTTAATATTAAGTTCATTTATAACTTCGTTTAACATAACTGGTAAATGCTTCATTAAAGTTTAACTCCGTTTTCATTTAAAATTTTTTGTAATTTTTCAAGTTCATTTTCATCAGTAAATTTCTGATTTTCAGCTTCATATCTATCCTTGGGTCAAAGTTCTAATTTTTCTCCAACTCCAATAATATAAACTTCTTTGTTGATAGAGGTAAATGTTAATAAATTTTTAGGTAAAATAACTCTACCTAATTTATCACAAGATGCTTCAGTTGTATTACCGAAAAAGAATCTTGCAAAATCTCTAACATTTTTGTTAAGAAAATCATGTTCGTTAATTTTATTTTTAATTTTTTCAAATTCAGCTTTTGTTCTAAATTCGATTATTTTATCTAAACCTAAAGAGATGTAAAAAATATCACCTAATTCCGTTCTAAAATTACTAGGAATTATAATTCTATTTTTTTCATCAATGGTTTTTAAAAAATTTCCAAACATTCCATTTACTCCCACTATCTTCCACATTATACACTTTTTTGTTAATATATGTAATAAATAAAAAAATTTTTTACAAAAAAAATATTTTTTTTTAATATAAAGTAGTAAAATAAAAAAAGCAAAACATCAGCTTAACTTAATAAAGGAAAATTTAAAGAAAAAAAATGCCTATAAAAATTAATTTATTTTTTTATTTTTATTTTTTTATTTTTATAATTTTTTCTATATTAGCATATTGAAATTTTTCCTTGTTACTTGGTTGATTGCTTGCGATTATAACTTTAAGTATTTCTATTTTTATAAAAAATAAACTAATTATTTTTTTATTATTAAAAAATAAAAATAAAAATCAACTTAAAAAAGAAAAAAAAAATAAAATTCAATCTATATTTTTTTATTTTTTAATTAATTTTGTATTTTTAACTATAAAAGCAATTATAGTTATTTTTATAGTTTTAATTAATTTAAAATTTAACGATAAAAAAACACTTCCAGATGTTGGGTTATGACCTATAAACATTATTATTTATATAATAGGAATTTTTATTTATTTTCCAATTTTAATATTAGATATAGTTTTAAAAAAATTTAAAAAAAAACCAAAGGAAAGTGATGAATCCATTTTTAAGTAATTGACAACAACCACAGCTTTTTACGCTTTTTGTATTAGTTTTTTTAATTAGTCTTGTTTCAATAATTATATTTTTTAAAATAAAAAAAGAAAAAGCGAATAAAGCTCCTGGAATTGTTGTTTACATAGCTGAAAAATATTATGATTTTGTAGATGAAATTTTTACAGGTCCAGAAATCAAAAGAATCAAGTTTTTAAAACCATATATTTTCACTTTGTTTACATTTTTACTTTTTGGAAATTTAATTTCTTTATTAGGGATTGAACCAATTGGAAGCAGCGTTTCAATTCCTTTAACCCTTACATTAGTTTCGCACATTGGAACTCAAATTATAGGAATATTATGTATGAGAGGGAAATATTTTATTAAATATTTAAATCCATTAGAATTTATTTCTCTTGCATCGCCAATATTATCGCTAACATTTAGAATGTTTGGTAATATAATTGGAGGATCAGTAATTTTACTTTTATTATATGGAGGTTTTAATTACGTTTGATCATTTTTACCAATTGGTATTTTTTCAGTATTTAATTTACCAGCATCATTGTTTTTAGCGCCATTTTTATTTTATTTTGATATTTTTGGCCCATTTATTCAAGCTTATGTTTTTACTCTTTTAACATCTGTAGCTTGAAGCTTAAGCACTGGTGATGAATAATTAAAATTTATATAAATTTATTAAATTAATTTTGAAAGGAATTTAAAAATGAACACAGAAATTGTAGAATTAGCAAGTAAATTAACAGAAAACTCTACAACAAATTCTCCTTTAGGATTTGGACTTGTTGCTGTTGGAGCTGGAATGTCAATGATTGGAGCAATAGGAGTAGGAGCGGGACAAGGTTATGCAACTGGAAAAGCTGTTGAAGCTGTTGCTAAAAACCCAGAAGCTGAAAAGAAAATTTTGAAACTTTTAATTATTGGGTCAGCTATTGCTGAAACATCTTCAATATATTGTATTATTGTTTCAATTCTTTTATTATTTGTATTTTAATTTAAAAATATTTAAATATTATGTTAAAAAAATTTAGCCAAGTTTCTAGCGAAAATTCTAATGAATTTTCAGCTGGGAATGAAATATCTAAATTATTTCAAAATATTTTTCCCAATTTATGGGTGATGCTAGCAACTTTAGTTGCCTTTATTTTAGTTTTGATTGTTTTATATTTTTTAGTTTATACTCCATTAAGAAAATCAATTCAAGAAAAACGAGAATTTATTCAAAAAAATATAAATGAAACAATTTTAAGAAAAGAAAATGCAATTAAATTAGAGATGCAAAAAAAAGAAGAATTGCAAGAAGCTAATCAAAAAGCTTTTGAAATAATTGAAAATTTTAAAATTAAATCAGAAAAAGATTCAGAAATTTATATTAATAATGCTAAATTAGAAGCGAAAAAAATTATTAACTCTGGAAATCAAGTAGTTGAAAAAATGAAATATGATTATGAAAAACAATATAAAAAAGATGTTATTGAAACAGCTGTTAAATTAGCTTCAAAAATCATTGAAAAAAATATAAATGAAAATGATAATGAAATTTTAATTAATTCTTTTTTTAATGAATTAAGTGAACATAATGAATAAAATAAAAGTTACAAATTATGCAAATGCATTATTTTCAATTGCTCAAGAAGAAAATAAGTTAGAAAAATTTTTAAATGAATTCTCTGAAATTGTAAAAATTTTTTTTGAACACAACAAAATTTTAGTTATTTTATCTTCTTTTAATATTGATAAAGAAGAAAAAGATTTAATACTAAATAATATTTTTAATAATTTTGATTACGAAAAATTATTAATAAATTTTTTAAAATTATTAGCAAAAAATAATTTTATTAATTCAATTTTTGATATTTTTAATTTATTTAAAAAAATAGCATATAAACATTTAAATATTAAAATAGCAACTGTTTATTCAACTAGAAAATTAACTGATAAAGAAATTGAAAAAATTAAATCAAAAATTGAACAAAAAAACAATTATAAATTAAAAATTTTTAATAAAATTGATAAAACTTTAATCGCTGGAATTAGAGTTGAAATAGATAATGTAATTATTGAAAATTCTATCACATCCAAGCTTGAAAATATTAAAAATTATATTATGAAGGAGTGGGAAAATGGCGTTTAAAAATAATGATATTTCTTCAATAATTAAAGAACAAATTAAAAATTATGAAAACAAAATAAATTATTTTGATACTGGTAAAGTTTTAACTGTAGGTGATGGTGTTGCTTTAATTTCAGGACTTGAAAACGCAGTTTTGGGTGAAATTATTGAGTTTGATAATAACACTAAAGGAATGGTTTTAAACCTTGAAGAAGATGCAATTGGTGTTGTTATTTTAGGAAATGATCAAAATGTTCATGAAGGACAAATTGTAAAAAGAACTAATAAAGTTATTTCAGTTCCAGTAGGTAATGAAATGATCGGTAGAGTAATTAATTCTCTAGGAGAACCGATCGATGGAAAAGGCAATATAAATAATTCAAAAGTAAGAAATATTTTTACTGCTGCACCTGAAATAATGAAAAGACATGAAGTTAACGAGCCATTAAAAACAGGTATTTTATTAATTGATTCATTAATCCCAATTGGAAAAGGACAAAGAGAATTAATAATTGGTGATCGTCAAACAGGTAAAACCGCAATTGCCATTGATACTATTTTAAACCAAAAAAACAAAAATGTTTATTGTGTTTATGTAGCTATAGGACAAAAAAATTCATCCATCGCACAAATAGTTGCTAAATTAGAAAAGGAAGGTGCTCTTGAATATACAACAGTGGTAGTATCTAGCGCTTCAGAACTTTCTCCTTTACAATATATTTCTCCTTATGTTGGAGTTACTATCGCCGAAGAATTTATGGAGCAGGGGAAAGACGTTTTAATTGTTTATGATGATTTATCTAAACACGCTGTTGCTTATAGAACATTATCATTATTACTAAGAAGACCTCCAGGTAGAGAAGCTTATCCGGGTGATATTTTCTATCAACATTCTTATTTATTAGAAAGAGCAGCAAAATTAAATAAAAAAAATGGTGGCGGTTCAATCACTGCATTACCAATTATTGAAACTCAATCAGGTGATATATCAGCTTATATCCCGACTAATGTTATTTCAATTACAGATGGTCAAATTTTTATGAAAGAATCACTTTTTAATTCAGGACAAAGACCAGCTGTAGATGTTGGATTTTCAGTTTCCAGAGTAGGATCATCTGCCCAAACTAAATTAATGAAATCAGTAGTTTCATCATTAAAATTACAACTTGCTCAATACAATGAAATGAAAGCTTTTGCTCAATTTGGTTCTGATTTAGATGAATCGACAAAAAAAATTCTAAATCATGGAACAAAAGTTTATGAAATTTTAAAACAAAATCAATATTCACATATGGAAGAAATTCAGCAAGTTATTTTACTTTTTGTCATCAAAGAAGAAATAATAGATAATGTTGCTTTAAATAAAGTTAAGTCATACATTGATGAGTTATTAAAATGAATAAATGTTGATAATGAACTAATAGAGTTAAAAAATAAAATTTTAAATGATGGAATTATTAATGAAAATAGTTTTAATAAATTAAAAACAAAATTAATTGAATTTACCGAAGAATTTAATAAATTTTAATTAAATTAGAAATATGGAATCACTTAATAATATTAAAAATCGGATTCAATTAATTAAAAATACTAAAAAAATAACTAATGCGATGGAATTATTAGCAACTGCTAAATTTAAAAAAATTCAAAAAAATGCAAAAGCTTCAAAAATTTATGCAAATTCTTTAATTGAAATAGTAAATAATACTTTTAAAAATAATTATGAAATAAACAAAATTTTAAATTTAGCTAACAAAAATAAAACATTATTTATAATTATTGGCTCAGATCTTGGATTGTGTGGCGGTTATAATATAAATATTTTTAAAGAAGTTAAAAATCAAGTAAAAAAAGAAGATAAAATTATTGCTTTTGGTACAAAAGTTATTAATTTTTTAAACGAAGAATATCGTGATCAAATAATTGAAACACACGATCATTATGGAGATGAAATTCAAATTTCACTTTTAGATAATATTAATAAAATTATTGATAAAAAATTTATTGATGATAATCAAATTTCTCAAATTAAAGTTATCTACACCGAATTTATTAATAGTGTCACATTTAAAGCTCAAACTAAAACCCTTCTTCCTTTTGAAAATAAAATGTCGCAAAATTCACCTTTAGAAATTGAATATATTCCATCATTTAGAAAAGTTGTTTATGAAATTATTCCTTTATATTTAAAAGCAAATATTTTTAATTTTTTAATCGAATCTAAAATTTCAGAAATGGCTTCAAGAAGAAGTGCCATGGAAAATGCAACAAATAATGCAGCAGAAATAATTGATGATCTTCAAATTGCTTACAACAAAAGAAGACAAGCTGACATAACAAAAGAAATTACGGAAATTATCAGTGGAGTAAATAACTAATGAATACAAAAACTAATAAAGGTAAAATTATACAAATTTTAGGTCCAGTAGTTGACGTGAAATTTTCAAAAAATAACATCCCTTCATTATTAAATGCACTAGAAATAATAGTTGATCCTAACGATTTATCAAAAAATGTTGTTCTTGAAGTAGAACAACATATTGGCGATGATACTGTAAGAACTATTGCTATGGATATTACTTATGGACTTAAAAAAAACATGGATGTAATCGACACTGGAAGACCTATTACCGTTCCTGTAGGAACAAAAGTATTATCTAGAATGTTTAATGTTTTAGGTAAAACTATTGATGGCAAAGGTGAATTGGATGATGTTATAAAAATGTCAATTCATGCACCTGCTCCTAGTTATGAAGAACAAAAAAGCAACTTTGAAATTTTAGAAACTGGAATTAAAGTAATTGATTTATTAATCCCTTATGTTAAAGGTGGGAAAATTGGTCTTTTTGGTGGAGCTGGAGTAGGTAAAACTGTTTTAGTTCAAGAGCTTATTAATAATATTGCAACTTATCATAGTGGTTTATCAGTTTTTGCTGGTGTAGGTGAAAGATCAAGAGAAGGTAATGATCTTTATTATGAAATGAAAAATGCTGGTGTTTTAAATAAAACTGCTTTAGTTTTTGGACAAATGAATGAATCCCCTGGAGCTAGAATGAGAGTTGCACTTACTGGTCTTACAATGGCAGAATATTTTAGAGATGAAATGAAACAGGATGTTTTATTATTTATTGATAATATTTTTCGTTTTACTCAAGCAGGAAGTGAAGTATCAACACTTTTAGGGAGAATTCCTTCAGCAGTAGGATATCAACCTACACTAGCTACTGAAATGGGGCAATTACAAGAGAGAATTACTTCAACCAATAAAGGTTCAATTACTTCTATTCAAGCTGTTTATGTTCCTGCTGATGATCTTTCTGATCCAGCTCCTGCTACAACTTTTGCCCATTTAGATGCAAAAACTGTTTTAGATCGTAATATAGCTGCTTTAGGAATTTATCCAGCTGTAGATCCTTTAGCTTCAGGTTCTAGAATGCTCGATCCTCTTATTGTAGGGCATGAACATTATAATGTTGCTAAACAAGTTTTAGAAATATTGCAAAAATTTAAAGAATTGCAAGATATTATTGCAATTCTTGGGATTGATGAATTATCTGAAGAAGATAAAAAAACTGTTTATCGAGCAAGAAGAATTAGAAACTTTTTATCACAATCATTTTTTGTTGCTGAAAAATTTTCAGGATTACCAGGTAAATTTTTAAAATTAAAAGATACAATTAGAAGTTTTAAAGAAATTATTGAAGGTAAACATGATGATTTACCTGAAGATGCTTTTTTATATGTCGGAACAATTGAAGAAGCAATTGAAAAAGCTAAAAAAATATAATTAATTATGAAACTAATTAATTTAAAAATAATAAATCCTAGTGGAATATTTTTAGAAACTCAATCAGATTTAGTTACAATTGAAACTTTAGCTGGATTTAGAGGTTTTCAATACGGAATAGCTCCTATATTTTCAATAATTAAAAATGGTCAAGTTTGAATTAACTCTTCATGATCAAAAAATCAAAAAAAATATTGAATAACTTCAGGAATTGTTTATGGCGATCAAAAAAATATTTTTGTTATAGCTGAAAATATTTCCGAAAGTAAAAATGATGTTAATAAAAATATTATTCATGAAAATAAAATTAAAAGTTTAAATGAAAATTATAATATGATTCAAAAAAAAGCTAAAATTAAAAAGAACCTTGCAAAATCTCGAAAAAATAACTAATTCTTAATTTTTAAAAACCTTTAGAATAAAATTTAAAGGTTTTTATTTTTTAAAATTTTAATTTATTAAAAAAATAAAATTATAAAATTAATAAATTTTGCATTTTTTTTAAGTTTTAATATAAAATTTATAGTAAAAAATAATTAAATTTTAAAATAAAAGGGGGATTTTATGGAAGTATTTGCAATTATAGCCACTATTTTAACATTTATTATCTTAATGATTTTACTAACAAGAGAATTTTTTAATTTTTGAAAAATTTTTAAAACAAAAAAAAGTAAGTTTAGCCAGCTTGCAGATTCGAATAAAAATCGCCTTATTATTGAATTAAAAAATGCGGTAGAAGAATTATCTAGAAATAAAATTGGAGCTATTATTACAATTGAAAATTATGATAAGCTTGATGAATTAAGAACTGATGGTGTAAAAATAGATGCAAATATTTCATCTTCATTAATTTTAGCTATTTTTAATAAAACATCACCACTTCATGATGGAGCGCTCATCATAAGAGAGAATAAAATTTTATATGCTTCAACATATTATAAAATCACTTCGAAATCAATAAATAATCTTTTTGGATCAAGGCATAGAGCTGCTCTTGGAATAAGTGAACAATCAGATTCGACAACAATTGTCGTTTCGGAAGAAACAGGGAGAATAATAATTGCTAAAAATGAAAAATTTGAATATGTTTTAATTGATGATTTTAGAAAAGTATTGGAGTCGAAATTAAAAAATTAATATGAATTTAATCCAATTAATAGAAAATAAAGATATAAAAGCAATTAGAAAATATTCTCATGAAACAATTATGACAAAAATTACTGAAGATGTCGAAAAACTTAACATTGCTGAAAAAATCATTTTTTTTAGAATGTTAAAAACAGACATTGCCGGTGAAATATTTTCATTTTTAGAATCTAAAATTCAAGAAGAATTAATTCAAAATTTTTCTAACGAAATGATCGCGAATGTTGTATCAGAATTATATACAGATGAAATCGCCGATCTTATTGAAGAAATTCCAGAAAAATTAGCAATTAAAGTTTTAAAAAATATTGATAAAGAAACTAGACAAAATGTTAATAAAATTTTAAAATATGATGATAACCAAATTGGTTCAATAATGTCAGTTGATATAATAATATTAAAAGAACATTGAACTAACCAAAAAGCTTTAGAGCATATTAAAAAATATAAAGATGAATTAGAATTAACGCATTATTACTACATTGTTGATTCAAAATGAAATTTTAAAGCAGCTACGACATTAGAAGATATTGTTTTTAGCGATCCTAATGCGCTAATAAGTTCACATATGTTTAAAGTTCCAACGGTTTATACAACTGATAAAAAAAATGAAATTTTACAAGTTTTTGCTGATAATGATCTATCAGTTTTACCTGTTGTTAACAAAGCTAATAAAATTATCGGAATGATAACTTCTGATGATGTTATTGATATTGTTCAAGAAGAAGCAACTGAAGATCTGTATAAAATGGCTGGTATTAGTCCTAATGAAGAAATTTCATACATTAAAACAAGTGTTTTAAAAATAGTTAAATCAAGAATATTTTGATTATTAATTTTAATGATAGGATCAACATTAAGTCAAATAGTAATCCAATCTTTTACAGAAGCATTCGAACACAATAAAAGATTAATTACTATTGGAGCGTTTACTTCAACAATTGTTGCAATTATCCCAGTTATTGCAGGAGCAGCGGGAAATGCAGGTTCGCAATCGGCAACAACAATAACACGGGCTATTTCTTTAGGAGAAAATAACAAAAAAAAATATATAAGGCAAGTTTTATTAAAAGAACTTACAGTTGGTTTAATAATTGGAACTGTTTTAATGATTGCTAATTTTTTACGTCTAATGGTTTATTTCAGCATCAGTAAAGAATTATTTGAAAATGCTAAACAAATTTTAATTATTTCATTTAGTGCATCTTTTTCACTTTTAATAATTATTGTTTTTTCAAAAATTTTAGGATCTTTCATCCCTTTAGTAGCGGCAAAATTAAAAAAAGATCCAGCAGTTTTATCATCGCCAATTTTAGCAACCTTAACTGATGCTATTTCAACATTTATTTTCTTTGGTATCACGATTGTTATTTCGATTTTGATATAAAAAATAAAATAATATAATATTTAAAAAAGGAAACCAATATGGATAATAATATTATTATATTTTCAGTTATTGCCTGTGTGCTAATTGCGCTTATTGTAATAATTGTATTAACACAAGTTTTTACAGAAAGAAAAAAGAAAAAAAAAATAAAATTAGAAAAGCAAAAGATGTTTGAAAACCAAAAAAATTTGACTAAAGAATTAACATATAAAATCAACGCTATTATTGAAAAAAATGAAGAATTATTAAAAAATTTTGTTGTTTCAATTGGAGATTTTAAAATGAAGGAAATTAATTATTTAGCTAAATCACAAATAAAAAAATTAATGAAACATCCAGATTATAATGAAATTTTTGCTGATAATCCTTATTTAGAAAATACTCTATTTAATGATAATTTAAATACACTAATTGAAACTAAATCAAATTTATGAGCTAAAAAATCAATAAAAGAATTAGAATATTTTTTTTCATTAGAAAAAATATATCTTGAACAAGATGAGTATAAAATGGAATATTTAAAGTTGAAAAAAGAATTTAAAAAAGAACTTTTATTAACAAAAATTTAGATAATTATTTTATGAATATAAAACAAATTCCAAATTATTTAACAATATTAAGAATTATTCTTTGAATTCCATTAACACTTTTATTTTATATTGCTTATCAATTTCAATTAGATGAAAAAAAATTTAAAATCTTTTTGTATAGCGCTTTTATTATTTTTGTTTTAGCAATGTTAAGTGATTTTCTTGATGGTTATCTCGCAAGAAAATATAAAGCAATTTCTACTTTTGGGAAATTATTCGATCCATTATCAGATAAAATAATCATCTCCACAACTTTAATTTTTTTAGCTTTATTACAAATTACCGAAATTTGAATAGTAGTTATTTTTATTGTAAGAGATATATTAGTTGATGGCTTTAGAAATCTAGCAGCTAAAAATAACAAAAAAGTAGAAGCATCAATATGAGGTAAATTAAAAACAGTGACTCAAACATTTGCTATTTTTGTACTAATTTTAGTTTATCCTTTAATTGTTAACTATAAAGAAACTTTTTATTGAATTTTAAATATACCAATGTTTTTAGCTTTATTTTTTTCAATTTTTTCTGGAATTTTTTATTTTAAAGAAATTTTTCATTTTATTTCTTTTAAAAATAATTTATAATATAAAAAGTATTTTTATATATGTTGAAAAATTAATAATATTTTAAGGAGCAAATAATGACACCACATATAAATGCAGAATTTAATGATATAGCAAAAACTGTTTTATTAGCAGGCGATCCTTTAAGAGCAGAATATATTGCAAATACTTATCTTACAGATGTAAAATTAGTAAGTAAAGTAAGAAATGCATATTTCTTTACAGGAATGTATAAAGGAAGACGTGTAACAGTTGGAACTTCAGGAATGGGAATAGCTTCAATGGGGATTTATTCTTATGAATTATACAAATTTTATAATGTTGATAAAATTATTAGAATTGGATCAGCTGGTTCATATAAAGATGAATTAAAAATTTATGATTTAGTATTAGCTGATAGCTCATTTTCTGATTCACATGTTTATGCACAATTAGTTTTAGGAGAAAAAACTCATGTACTTTATCCTTCAGAATCACTAAATGCTCAAATTATGGAAAGTGCATTAAAATTAGGAATACATATTAATGTTGGAAGAATTCATTCTTCTGATGTGTTCTATTCAGGACGTAGATTAGAAAAAACTTTAGAATATACTCAAGCAGTTGCTGTTGAAATGGAATCATATGCATTATTTGCAAACGCTAAAAAGTTTAAAAAACATGCAGCTTGTTTATTAACAATTTCTGATAATTTAATCAATGGTGAGTTGACAACTCCTGAAGAGCGTGAAAAAAGATTTAACTGAATGATGGAAGTTGCACTAGAAACAGTTTAAAATTTAAAAAATAGATTAACTTTCAAAGTTAGTCTATTTTATTTATTTAATAAATTGAGGTTTTAAAATGAATATAAAAGAATTAATTTTAAAAAAAAGACATAATCAAGAATTAACAAAACAAGAAATTGAATTTATTGTTAAATCTTATGTAAATAAAAAGATTAAAGATTATCAAATGTCTGCTTTCTTAATGACTGTTGTTTTTAATGGTATGAATTCAAAAGAAACTGCAGCATTAACTTTAGCAATGGCTAAATCAGGGAAAATGATTGATTTAAGCTCAATTAATGGAATTAAAGTTGATAAACACTCAACTGGCGGTGTTGGAGATAAAACAACATTAATTATTGCACCAATTTTAGCGGCTTTAGATATTCCTGTTGCTAAAATGTCAGGACGTGGATTGGGACATACTGGAGGTACAATTGATAAATTAGAATCAATAAGTGGCTTTAGCGCTGAAATTAGTGATATTGATTTTATTAATCAAGTTAAAAAAATCAATATTTCCATTATGGCTCAAAGCGATGATTTAGTGCCTGCTGATAAAAAAATTTACGCCCTTAGAGATGTAACTGCAACAGTTGATTCAATCCCTTTAATCGCTTCATCAATTATGTCTAAAAAAATTGCAACAGGCTCTGATGCGATTTTATTAGACGTAAAATGTGGTAATGGAGCTTTCATGAAAAAGCTTGAAGATGCTGAAAAATTAGCGAAAGAGATGATTAAAATTGGTAAAGAATTAAAAAAAGATGTAAGAGTTGAAATTACTAATATGGATCGTCCAATTGGAAAATCTATTGGAAATCGTAATGAAGTTTTAGAAGCGATAAAAACTTTAGAAGGAAAAGGTCCAAAAGATCTTGAAACTCTTTGTTTTTCATCAATTGCAACAATTTTAAAACAAGCTAAAAAAGTATCAAGCGACAAAGAGGCTTACGCTTTAATTAAACAAGTTATTGAAAATAAAAAAGCACTTGAAAAATTTTATGAATTTATCAAATACCAAAATGGAGATGTTGAATTACTTAAATCTAATAATTTTTGAAATCCTAATTACAAATTAGAAATTTTTTCACCTAGTGAAGGATTTTTAGAAATTAAATCAGCGTATGAACTTGCAGAAATAGCTTCAAAGTTAGGCGCATCTAGAATTACTAAAACTGATAAAATAGATTTTAATGCAGGAATTGAACTTAATAAAAAAACAAATGATTTTGTTAAAAAAAATGAACTTATATTAACTTTATATTCTTCAAAACCAATTGAAAAATCATTTATCAAACAAATATTAAACACTTTAACTTTTAATCAAAAGAAAATTGAAAATAAAATAATTTATAAAAGGATGAAATAATGAACTGAAATCAAATGATCGATCATACTTATTTAAAGCCAGAAGCTACTACAAAAGAAATTAATAAATTAATTGATGAAGCTAAAAAATATAATTTTAAAACTGTTTGTGTTAACTCTAGTTGAGTTAAATATGTAAAAGAAAAACTTGAAAATACCAATATTGGAATTACAGCAGTTGTAGGATTCCCATTAGGTTCAATGATTAGCCAAGCTAAAGTGCATGAAGCTAAATTAGCTATTAATCATGGTGCTGATGAAATTGACATGGTTATTAATATTGGTAGATTAAAAGATAAACAATATGATTATGTTTTAAACGAAATTAAAGCAATTAAAAAAGAAATTGGAACTAAAATTTTAAAAGTAATAATCGAAACAGCTCTTTTAACAAAAGAAGAAATTATTAAAGCTACTGAAATAGTTGTTAGCGCAAATGCTGATTTTGTCAAAACTTCAACAGGCTTTTCATATCGTGGAGCAAACTTTGAAGATATTGAATTAATGAAAAAAGTAGTGAAAGATAAAATTCAAATTAAAGCAGCTGGCGGAATTAAAACATTAGATGATTTAATTAAAATGCATCAATTAGGTGCGACAAGATTCGGAACATCTTCCAGTGTAAAAATTCTTGAAAATGAAACTGTTAAAAATTCTGACTATTAAAAAAGGAGTAAAATGCTTAAAGTTTTTAATCACCCTTTAATTACTGCTAAATTAACTGTTATGCGTGATCATAAAACATCACATCATCTTTTTAGACAATTATTAAAAGAAATTTCATCATTAATGACTTATGAAATTTTAAGAGATATTGAAACTACAAAAATCAATGTAACTAGTCCAACAGGTGAAATTGCAAATGGCCTTAAAATTGCTAAAGAAATTGTAATTATCCCAATTTTAAGAGCTGGTCTTGGAATGACTGATGGAATTTTATCATTAGTTCCTACCGCTAAAGTTGGTCATATTGGTCTTTATCGTGATGAAGTCACTTTTGAAGCTAAAGAATATTATTATAAAATTCCACAAGTTGCTAAAGATTCAATTATTTTATTAGTAGATCCTATGCTAGCAACAGGAACAAGTGCGCTTGATGCCATTAACAAATTAAAAAAAGATGGCTTTAAAAATATTAACCTTGTTTCATTAGTAGGAGTAAAAAAAGGAATTGATAATATTTTTGCCTATCATAGTGATGTTAAAATATTCCTTGCATCATTAGATCGTGAATTAAATGAAAAAAATTATATTCTCCCAGGGTTGGGTGATGCTGGTGATCGAATTTTTGGAACTAAATAATTTAATTTATGTCTAAAAATTTAAAATACGATAACAATCAAATTTTTAACGTTGCTTTAACCGGGTTATTACTTAGTTTTTCATTAATAGCACTTTTTATTTCTAAATATTTAGGTTGATTAGTTTTTCCGGAAATTGGTCTTAAATTTGATTTATCATTTTTATTTATTTTTGCAATTTTTTATTTTGTTAATCATTATTATGGATTTATTGCTTTAATTATTAGATTTATTTTCGGACCTTTTATTACAGTTAATAGCGATGTTGTAGGATGAATTGGTCATTTTATTTTATTTACTAGTAATTTAATATTTATTATTATTTTCTTTTTACTTAACTTTTTATTAAAAAAAATAAATAATTATAAAAAAAAGTTTATTGTTTTTAGTGTTGCTATTATCTCAACATCATTAATTATGACGTTTTTAAATTATTTTTTATTTACTCCATTATATTTTAAAATATTTGGACTTTCAGATGGTTTTTTCTTTAACGATACAATTAAAGCATGAGAAATTAAAAAACAACTATTTAAAACAAGTTTAAATTTTTTAGAATTTTGTTTGATTCTATTTTTACCTTTCAATTTAACCGTTTATACATTTAGTTCGATTTTTATAATTTTTATTATTTTATTTGTTGAAAAAAATTATAACCTCAAAAAAATAGGAAAAAATAATAATAAATCCTAATTTAATTTTTTATTTAGCACTTTTTAATTTTGAGTGCTAATTTTAATTTATAATGTATAATTATTTATTATTTTTTAAAGCAAAGGAGAAAAATTAATGCCAAAGTATTTAACTTTTCAAACAAATAACTATCCATTACCAGGAGAAATTAGAAAAGAAAAAGTTCTTAGTATCATAAACTATGATAAATTATCTTGAATAAATAAGAAAAATCAAAAATTTGTTATTTTATTTCCAAAAAATGAAAATAGAAATAAAGAAATAATAGAAATTGACGATTTAAAAAATTCATTTTACAATATCGGATTAAAAGCAAAAATTTTAAAATTCAAACCTTTTTCAAAAGCAATAAAATGAATTGAATTTGAATATATTATTGAAGATGTAGTAAAAATTAATAAATTATCAGAAGTTAAATATCAAGAAAACTCTGTTATTGAAGCTGATGTTACTGTTACTAAAATAAAATCAAGATTTGGAGATAATGAAAATAGTGTTTCATTCCATAAAGATGGTATTTATGTAAATCTATATGAAGATTTCATGTCTATTTTAGATAAATTAATGGAAAAACGAGTTTTAGATGAAGATTTTTTAAATTTCAAAAAATTTATTGAAAATAAAAATTGAAATGAATTGAAAACTTTAAATTATTTTTTAGATTATTTTGCTCAAACATTAGAATTAACATCAGAATTAAAATTAGAATATCTTGCAATTGAATGAATAGATCTAAAATATGCATTTATTAAAAAAATAATTTTTTCAAAATTAAGAGAACAATTACAAAATATTCATTCTGAAAAAATAGAAGTAGAAAACAAAAAAGAAGAAATTGTAAATAAAAATAATAGTTCAAAAACCGATAGTAACGAACCAAAAAGTCAAATTAATGAACGTGAAGTTGATCAAGAAATTGATAAAGAAATAAGAAAAAATTTAGATAAACAACAACTTGAATTCATTTTAAGAGAAAAAATGCGTGTTATTAGAAAAAAACTTGGGGAAGAAAACGAACAAGAAGATAAAATAAATGATGAGCTTGTAAAACCTGAAAGCGATAATAAATACCCTATTGAAGTAATTCAAGCGATTAAAAAAGAAAATAAAAAGCTCAGAGGAATGATGTCAAGCTCCCCCGAAGCTAATATTTCTAAAACTTATTTGGATTTAATCTATAACCTTCCATGAAGAGTTGTTTCGCTTGATGATTTAGATCTTAAAAAAGCAGAAGAATTATTATCTCAAAAACATTATGGACTTCAAGATGTAAAAGAAAGAGTTTTAGACTTTCTTTCTGTTTTAACTTATAAAAAAATTCAAAACGATAAAAATAACAAGCAAGATTTAAAAATTTTACCTAATTCTAAAGAAGCAATTGATTTAAATTTATTTAAAGAAAATAATTCTAATGATATTTCGAATAATATGCCTATTTTAACCTTGTTAGGACCACCAGGGACAGGTAAAACATCAATTGTAAAATCAATTGCTGATGCCGTTGGTAGAAAAATGGTTAAAGTTTCACTAGGTGGTGTTAGAGACGAAGCAGAAATTAGAGGTCATAGACGTACTTATGTTGGTGCTATGCCTGGTAAAATTATTAATGCAATTAAAAAAGCAGGTGTTTCTAATCCAATAATTTTATTAGATGAAATTGATAAATTATCTTCAGATTATAAAGGCGATCCTGCAAGTTCATTATTAGAAGTTTTAGACCCGGAACAAAACAAACATTTCCAAGATCATTATTTAGAACTTGAATATGATTTATCAAAAGTTATGTTTATTGCAACAGCGAATTCGTTTAGCGATATCCCAGGTCCTCTCGCTGATAGAGTTGAAATTATTGAATTAAGTTCTTATACTTTATTAGAAAAAATTGAAATAGCTATAAATCATCTTATACCTAAAGTTTTACAAGAAAATTTATTAAGCGAAAAGTTTTTCAAAATCAATAATAAAACAATTGAATATTTAATTAGTCACTATACAAGAGAAGCTGGGGTAAGAGATCTAAAAAGAACTTTAGATAAACTAGCGAGAAAAATTATTAATAGAATTCTTAAAAAAGAAATCAAAGATAGTTATACTATTACTAAAGAAAAAATTAATAAATTACTAGGAATCGAAAAATATAGCGAAGAAAATGAAAAAATTTCAAATCAAATCGGAACAGTTAATGGTCTAGCATATACAGCATATGGTGGTTCAACCTTAGCAATAGAAGTTACAACAATGCCTGCTAAAAATAATATAATTAAATTAACAGGTAGATTAAAAGATGTTATGAAAGAGTCAGCTGAAATAGCACTTAGTTATGTAAGAGCTAATGCTAAAGAATTTGGCATAACCAATTTTGATTTTGAAAAAAATCAAATTCATATTCACGTTCCTGAAGGAGCTGTTCCTAAAGATGGACCTTCAGCTGGAGTAACTTTCACAACTGCAATAATATCTGCTTTATCTAAAAAGCCAGTTTCTTCAGAAATTGGAATGACTGGAGAAATCACTTTAAGAGGGAAAGTTTTAGCAATTGGTGGGCTTAAAGAAAAATCAATAGCAGGTTATAAAAAAGGAATAAAAACTATTTTTATTCCAGCAGAAAATGAAAAGAATTTAATTGATATTTCTAAAGAAGTGAAAGATAAAATAAACTTTATTTCTGTAAATCACTATCAAGAAATTTTTGATCACATATTCAAAAAATAATAAACAATTTTATAAAATCTAAAAATACAAAATAAATTAAAATATTTATCTTTGTATTTTTTTTATTTGTTGTTAAAAATAAAATGAATAATATATAATTAAATTATAATAGAAAATAATGGAGGCATATATGTTTGTTTTAGATTTAGATGTAAAAGATAATTTAAACAACTCAAAAATTGTTAATGTATCTAAAGAAAATAAAAATAAAGATATATTTAATAATAATATAAATCAAAGTGCAAAATTTTTAAAAATTGCCCTTGAATCAAAAAATAAAAAAAATTTAATAAAAAAATTAAATAACCTTCTTGAAGGTGAATTTAGTTTTTTTGAAAGTAAATATACTAATTATGTTTTTATAAATTTTTATAACAATTGAGAAAAGTATATAACAAATAATTTAAAAAAAATATTTGAAAATAATAAAGATTTTTA
>NZ_JNJY01000002.1 GCF_000701825.1 Mycoplasma collis ATCC 35278 | reverse complement strand
GAGGTTCTAATGAACATGTAAATGGAATAGTTAGGCGACTTTATAAAAAAGGATTTGATTTCTCTTCTTTAAATGATAAAGAAATTCAAAAATTAGAAGACAATATTAATAATATGCCTAGAGAAATATTTAACTGAGAAAGTGCAAAAAATCAATTGATAAAAGAAGAAAATAATTTATTTATTTAATAAAAATATGTTTTTTTATTTAAAAAGCCGTAAAAGGGTGTGTTTTTTTATTGCTTTTTTTATAAATATTTTGTTTATTTAATAAAAAATTGTAAAATAAAAGCACAAACACAAAAGTGTTGCGCTTGAATGTTTATTTTAGGAACCTATAACAAATTATCTATTTTTAAATTTGTTATAGGTTTTTTATATTTAACTATTTGCTTTTAATTATAGTTATTTAACTAATAAAATTAAAGCAATAAAAAAGTTTCTATGTTCTTTTTTTAAATTTTAATTTTGATTCTGTTTTATTTATTAATCTTTTAATATTTTGTTTATGAGAAAATAAAACAAATAAATAACTAACAAATAAAATTATAGTATTTATTCAGTAATAATTACTATTTAATCTTCAATTTAAAAATCCTAATTCACCTAAAATAATTCAAGGAATAAATGAAATAAGAATTAAAATAAACGGAGCAATTATCGAACCTAATGAAACATATTTACTAATATATACTATTAATAAAAATATTATTATTCCAATAAAAACAACAATTAGATTTATTCCAAAAAAAGCTCCAAGTAAGCTAGCAGCCCCTTTTCCTCCTTTAAATTTAAAATATAAAGGAAAAATATGTCCTATTACAGCACCTAGTGCTACAATTTGCGGAATTATATTGATAAAGATATTTAAGCTATTTAAGCTATTTTGTTGAATTAATGAAAAAAACATTAAGGGTAAAAAACTTTTTAAAATATCAAAAATAAAAATAATTAAAGCTACTTTATAGCCATATATTCTAAGTGCATTAGTTGAACCTGCATTATTAGATCCGTGTTTTCTTATATCTGTTTTATATTTTATTTTCGTTATAATTATTGCTATATTAATCGAACCAATTAAATATCCTACAATTAGTCCAAATAAATTTATTAAAATTATATTTAAAATCATACCATCCTAACCTATTAAAATATCATCTTCTACATAATTAATTTTTCTTATTTTGGTATTATGATAACCCCAAATTAAAATAGTAGAAAAAATTCCTATTTGTCCAATGAACATTAAAATCATAAAAATTATTTTACTTAATGCATTTAATTTATTAATTATACCAATTGAAAATCCAGTCGTTCCAAAAGCTGATGAGATTTCAAAAATAACTCTCAATATATTATAATGTCTTTTTCCTGCTTCAATATTAGTTTGAATATGTCCGCCATGAGTATCTAAAGAAGTTATTATAATAATTAAAGATATAAAGAATAAAATTATCGCAGAACAAAAGATTATTATCGCTTGCATTACTGTTGAATCTTTAATTTTCTTTTTAAATACATTAGTTTGTTCTTTACCTACCATTCTTGAAAAGATAGTGATAAAAATTAAGGCAAAGGTTGTAGTTCTTATCCCTCCCCCAGTAGAAGAAGGGGAAGCTCCTATAAACATTAAAATCGAAACTATAAGTAAACTTGAATCGGTTAAATCATAAAGATCAAAAGTACTAATTCCTGCATTACGAGAAGAAAAAACCATAAAAATAAGAGCTCATACTTTTTGTGTTTTATTACCATAGTTATATGGTGATTTAACATTGTTATTATTAATATAATGATAATAATTTACATCTGAATGACTTTTGTTTCAAAAAGAATTTGAATCAATGCTTGAAATTTCAAAATATAAAACAAAAATAATTCCAATTAAAGCTAAGAAAAAGTAAGTAAAAAGGGAAATTTTAGTAAATAAACTAAATTTAAAAGCATTATTTTCATCTTTTTTAATTTTATTTTTATATCACAAATATAAATCATAAATAACTGGATAACCAATCCCACCTATAATAAATAAAAATAAAGTTAAAATTTGCAAGAAATAGTTATCATAATAAGGTGCTAGTGAATTTTCATTAATTATTCCAAAACCAGCATTATTAATTGAAGAAATAGCATGAAAAACACCATAACGAAGTGAAAGTGAAAAATTATGATAAGAATTATTTTTTATATCAAATGTAGGTTTTTGAAAATATAAAATCATTGTAAATATAAAAGATGAAATTAATATTAATGAAAAAATTAAAGTAATTGAAACAACTACTGTTCCTTTAAGAGTTTGCTTATTTTTAGCACCTCTTTCAATAGATAAAAGTTCATTTTCAAAAATTGTCGGACTTCTTTTGAGTAAAAAATTAAAAAAATAAATTTTAAGAGCAAAAAAACCAACGCCACCTATTATTATTAATAAAGCGATAATTATTTGGCCAAAAACATTAAAATTATCATCAATATTATTTATTTGCAATCCAGTAACGCTAAACGCAGAAATTGAAGTAAAAAATGTATCTAAAAAATTTAGTCTATCTTTTTGAGCTAATGGTGAATATAAAAATAAAGTTGCTATTAAAATAATTAAAAAATAAACTAAAAATAAAAATCTAATTTTTCCAATTGTTCTAACAATAGTTCATAAAAAATTAGACAATTTTATTTTATATTTATAAAAAAATCTTACTATTCACAAATTTTTGATTTTTTCCTTATTTACCTTGAATTTCTTCATAATAATCTATTTTTAATTATATTATTTTTTAAAAATAATAAAAATTATTTTTTTATAATTAAAATATTTAATTTATAATTTAACATAAAAAATAAAGGAAATGTAATGTTTGGTAATAATACAAATATATGTGTAATTGGAATTGGAAGATATGGTAGAGCTATTATTGAACAGCTTCATAAATTAAAAAAACAAATAATTGCAATTGATAAAGAAGAAAAAAATTTATTAGGTATCAAAGAATTTGTAGTTACTTCATATGTTGCTGATGCTTCTGATCCAGAAGTTTTAAAAACTATTGGAATAAATAATATTGAAACTTTTATTGTAGCATTAACTGATAATATTGAGATTATTGCTACTTTATTAGAATTAAAAGCAAAAAATATTATTGCAAGAGCATCTACAAGAGGACATGCTAGAGTTTTAAAACAAATTGGTGTAGATGTTATTATTGCTCCGGAAGAAGAAGCAGGAGTTAGAACTGCTCTTTTAGCTACAAATAAAAGTTTTATTAAATTTACTGAAAAATTTGAAGAATTAGGTGATGGCTATGTAGCAGGTTCAGCAGTTTTAGCTGTAAAAAAATTTACTAATTTATCATTGAAAAATTTAAATTTTGCCAAATATAATGTAATTATTGTTATGGTAAAAAGAAATAATCAAAGTTTTTTACCAGGTGGTAATTTTATATTATTAGAAGGAGATTTAGTGACTATTATTGGAAAGATCGAAAACGTAACAAGAGTTTTTGAAATGATATCACAAGAAAAAAATGAAAACAAAAATTAATGTAGGCTCCACTAATGTTTCTTTTAAAGAAAATAATACTTTTATTCAAGAAAAAAAGTACAACAAATTTAATCATAAAATAGATTATGATTTATTGAAAGATTTTAAATTTATTCCTAAATTAATTATGAATAGCACTGATGAAATTAGATTTGAATGAATTGAAGGCAAACATTTAGAAATTAATAAAGAAAATGTTAAAAAAATTGCTAGAATCATGAAAAAAATTCATAAATCAAAATTAAATTTTCCAAGCTCTAATCATGCCGCCAGAGTCAAAGAGTATCAAAAAATAATTAGAAATAAAAATTTAAATATTCCGGTTATTAACGAATACTATCGAAAAATTAATTTAATTCTAAAAAATATGGATAAAAATACACCTTTACATAATGATTTATGACCACAAAATATTATCCAAGATAAAAAAAATAAAATTTGATTAGTAGATTGAGAATATGCAACTAAAGGTGATAAACATTTTGAACTTGCTTATTTTATTGAATCTTCTAGATTAAATGACGAACTTGAGACAATTTTTTTAGATGAATACGATGATTATGATTATGAATATGTTTTACAACATAAAATATTAGTTAATTATTTAATTGTTTTATGATGTAATGCACAAGAAATAAAACCTTTTGATGATAGTGAATATATTGAAAAAATCAAAACTATTAGTCAATATTTAGAAGAAAGACAAAAAGAGTGAAAAAGCGTAAAAAAAATATTTGAAATGTAAAAAATAAGTCCTAATTTTTTAATTTAGGATTTTTTTTGTTAATTTTATAAAAATTTTAAAGTCCATTTCTCCCCTATAAATAGGCAAAAAATAAAAAAAATATTTTTTTTATGATACACAAGGCTAAGTTGTTATATAATATTAAACATAATTTATTTTTTAATAAATAAAATTTTAATAAAAGAAAGGAAAAAAATGCCAACAATTTCACAATTAGTAAGACAAGGGCGTAAAAAGAAAATTAGAAAAACTAAAGCCCCTGCTTTAAATCGTGGTTTTAACTCTTTAGATAAAAGAGAAACAAAAATTCCAGCACCTTTTAAACGTGGAGTATGTACAAGGGTTGCAACTATGACACCTAAAAAACCTAACTCAGCGCTTAGAAAATACGCAAGGGTAAAATTATCTAACAGAATGGAAGTTACTGCATATATTCCAGGTGAAGGACATAATTTACAAGAACACTCTGTTGTTTTAATTAGAGGTGGAAAAGTAAAAGATTTACCAGGGGTTAGATATCACATCGTTAGAGGAACTCAAGATGCTGCTGGAGTTAACAAGAGAAATCAAGGTAGATCTAAATACGGAACTAAAAAACCTAAAAAATAAAATTTCATAACTAAATAAAAATTTAAAAATTATTGAAGGAGAAATATGTCAAGAAAAAAACGTAATTATTTTCGTGATGTTTTAGCTGATCCAATTTTTAATTCAAAACTTGTTACAAAATTGGTTAATGCTATTATGTTAGATGGTAAAAAATCTACCGCACAATCTATTTTATATTCAGCATTTGATATTGTTAAAGAAAAAACAGGTAATGATCCATTAGAAGTTTTCCAAAAAGCAATTGAAAATATCACACCACAACTTGAAGTTAGATCAAGAAGAGTAGGTGGAACTAATTATCAAGTACCAATGGATGTATCAACAAGAAGAAAACAAACTTTATCATTAAGATGATTAATCAACTATTCAAGATTAAGATCAGAAAAAACAATGGACTTAAGATTAGCTAATGAAATTATTGATGCATCAAATAATACTGGTGGAGCTATTAAGAAGAAAGAGGATACACATAAAATGGCAGAAGCAAATAAAGCCTTTGCTCATTTTAGATGATAATCATGGCGAGAAAACACGAGTTAAAAGATTATAGAAATATTGGGATTATGGCCCATATTGATGCAGGTAAAACTACAACTACAGAAAGAATTTTATTTCATACTGGGAAAATTCATAAAATTGGTGAAACTCATGATGGAGTTAGCCAAATGGACTGAATGGAACAGGAAAAAGAGAGAGGTATTACTATTACCTCAGCAGCTACAACTGCTTTTTGAAAAGGTAAAAGAATTAATATAATTGATACTCCTGGACACGTTGACTTTACTGTTGAGGTAGAAAGATCACTTAGAGTATTAGATGGGGCTGTTGCAGTTTTAGATGCCCAATCAGGGGTAGAGCCACAAACTGAAACTGTTTGAAGACAAGCTACTAACTATAAAGTTCCAAGAATTGTTTATGTAAATAAAATGGATAAAGCAGGAGCTGATTTTGAAGCTTCAATTAAATCAGTTAAAGAAAGATTAGGTGGCAATGCTGTTGCCATTCAATTAAATATTGGAGCTGAAACTGATTATAAAGGTTTAATTGATCTTGTTGAAATGAAAGCTTATGAATACGATGGTAATAAAGAGGAAGAAGAAAAAGAAATTGCTATTCCTGCTGAATTATTAGATAAAGCTAAATTAATGAGAACTCAATTAATTGAAGCTGTAGCTGATTTTGACGAAAACATTATGATGATGGCGCTTGAAAATTTAGAAGTTGATAGCGAAACATTAAAAGCTGCAATCAGAAAAGCAACTTTAACTTCAGAATTTTTCCCTGTTGTTTGTGGAACATCATTTAAAAATAAAGGTGTTAAAAAAATGATTGACGCTATTATCGATTATTTACCTTCACCAATTGATGTACCTGCTATTAAAGCATATTACAATGATGAAACTATTGAAGTACCAGCTAGAGATGAATTTGAATTTTCTGCTTTAGCATTTAAAATTATGAACGATCCTTTTGTTGGAACTTTAACATTCTTTAGAGTTTATTCAGGAGTTTTACAAAAAAGTTCATATATCTACAATTCTACAAAAGATAAAAAAGAAAGAATTGGTAGAATTTTAGAAATGCATGCTAATTCAAGAGAAGAAATTGATGAAGTTAGAACTGGTGATATAGCAGCTGCTGTAGGGCTTAAAGATACTGTAACTGGAGATACATTAGTTTCTGAAAAATCTAAGCGTTTTGTTTTAGAAAAAATGGTTTTCCCTGAACCAGTTATTTCACAAGCTCTAGAACCAGCTTCTAAAGCTGCGACTGAAAAATTATCAATTGGACTTCAAAAATTAGCTAACGAAGATCCAACTTTTAGAACTTGAACAGACAATGAAACTGGACAAACTATTATCGCTGGAATGGGTGAATTACACCTTGATATCATTGTTGATAGATTAAAAAGAGAATTTGGAGTAGAAGCATCAGTAGGTGCGCCACAAGTATCATATCGTGAAACTATTACCAAATCTGCAGAAGTTGAAGGAAAACACATTAAACAATCTGGTGGTAAAGGACAATATGGACATGTTTGAATTAAATTTGAGCCAAATCCTGATTTAGGTTTTGAATTTGTAGATAAAATTGTTGGTGGAAAAATTCCTAAAGAATATATTAAATCTATTCAAAAAGGATTAGAAGAAAAAATGGCAGCTGGAATTTTAGCTGGTTATCCAATGATGGATATTAAAGCTACTTTATTCGATGGTTCTTACCATGATGTCGATTCTTCAGAATTAGCTTATAAAATCGCTGCTTCTAAAGCTTTAACTTTAGCTAAAGATAAAATTGGTACTGTTTTATTAGAGCCAATTATGGATGTTTCGGTAGTTGTTCCTGCTGATTATTCTGGAGATGTAATGGGTGATCTTTCAAGAAGAAGAGGTCAAGTTAAAGAACAAGAAACAAGAAGTGATGGTGCTAATATTATTAGAGCTGATGTGCCATTATCTGAAATGTTTGGATATTCAACTCAATTAAGATCTATGACTTCCGGAAGAGGAACTTACCAAATGCAATTTGATCACTATGAAACAACACCAAAACAAATAGCTGATGTTATTGTTAAAAAAAGAGCTATTAAAAATGACGAAGATTAATAACTAAAAAAAAATTCCTAATGTTAGGAATTTTTTTTATTTCAATTTTTGTTTATTTCATTTTTAAAAAAATAAAATAATTTACATTATTTTAAGTGAGGTTCTAAAACTGCTTTTATTTGTTCAAAAGCTTGAAAACCAACTAATGATGTAATTAATTTTCCATCTTTAAAAACAAAAGTTGTAGGTGTTCCTGTAACCATGTATTCATAAGCGAATTCACGATCTTTTGCTACATCAACTTTATAAACTTCAACTTTTAATTTATCTGCCACATCTTTTAAAACTGAACTCATCATTATACATGGTCCACAAGTTAAAGAGTGAAAATTTAAAAGTTGTACTCCTTTTCCATTTGTTATTGCATCCGCTAATTCTATTTTTGTAGTATCTTTTACAAACATAATTCTCCTATTTTTTTAAATACTTTTTATCTTTATTTTAATATATTTTAGTAAAAAAATAAAATATTAATTTAACTTTCTATTTGTTCTTCTGTTTGTTGTTTTGTTTTTTGAACATTAAAATTAACAGCATAAACATGACGATTTTTTAAATTATTTCTTTTTGAACTTGGAAAAGAAATTTTAACAGCATATACTTTATCTTTAATTAAAGCTTTTATTTGTTTAAAACGCTTATCACTTTCTACTTCTTCAAGTTCAATTTTATCAGCTTCAATTTCTTTTCATTGAGCATCATTATGTGATTTATATTCAATCACATAACTATTTTCTATAAAATATTCTGCATCTTTATAAAATCATAATAATAAATCATAAACAAATTTTGGATTTTCATCTTTTGATTTTATTTCTAATCAAGGACTTTCATCCTCATCTTTAGAATTTCAATAACTATCTTGTTGATAAGTGAAAACCAATTTGCTTTTATAAATCCCATTTTCCCCTTTTCAAAATTTTCAAGAACTATATCATTCACTAGAAGCCGAGGTTTCTCATGATTTTTCTCTTTTAGTTTTCTTTCCTCAATCTTCTAATTTTTCAACAAATGCTTTAGTTTCGATATCATAAATATATTTTTTATTTTTATTACCACGATTATAATTTAACTCTAGTTCAAGTGTTCCATTATAATCTTCCACATTGGATATATTTGAAAAACTTCATTTAATTGTTTTATCTAATATTTTTTCTAAATTTAATTTAGCTATATTTTTTGCATCAATTTGATATGGTAAAAGTTTTTTTTCATTGATTATTTTGTGTAACTCTTCTGTTATTAATGTATTTTTATTTTTAATTTCATTTAAATAATCATCATTACTTTTATAACTTCATTCATTTGAAACATTTTGTTCATACACTAAATTATTTTCAGTTTCTACTTTTAAAACGAAAGTTAGTTTTCTTTTTTTTGTTAATTGATTTTCATCAAAACTTTCTTCTTTTATTTTGATCTCATAATTATTTAACTCTAAAACATTATCTTCAATCTCAATTTGAGTTAAATTACTGTCGAAATCAAAATCTTCAAGAGTATATCCATTAGTATCAAGTCTATCTTTTAATTGTTGATCATTTTTAATTGTAATTTCTTGAGAAGCTAAAAGATTTTTAACTTCTTCTGCAATTTTTGATTTTGAAATAAAATCATCAAATTTAACTAAATATTCGAGTTTATTATTTGTATCATCACTAATTTGAATTTTTAAATTCATTATTTCTTGTTCGTTATTTTCGATAGATATAACTTTATATTTAAAATTTTCACTATGTTCAAATTCAAAAGAATCAACATTTATCTGATAATAAAATAATTTCTTTTCTAATTCTTTTAAAGTAGGTGTGATTTTTTTAGCAAGATTTAATTTTTTAATTTTTTCTTCTATTTCTTTTACTTTTAAATCGTATTTATCTTTATCACCACTTTGAATTATTTTTTTTAATTCACTTTTATCATTTTCATTTAATTCTGCTTTTGTCTTATTATTGTTTTTACCTGTTTTTTTACTATCATCTTGTAAATTTTCAATTTTTTTTATGTCACGTTCAACTATTTTATCTTCGCTTTTTAAATTTGTTGAAGGAATAAGTGTTTGGTTTTTATTTGACAATAATACTCCGGCAGTAATACCACCAACTAATGAGGTAGATAACAATAAAAGACCTGAAGCTAATAATATTTTTTTCTTTTTCATATTTTCTCCTAAAAATAATAAATATTTAATAAATTATTTTTTTTATTATCTTAGTTTTGTTTTGTTAAAAGTTTTTTTATTATATTAATAATTATATTTATTTAATAAAATTAATTAAAAAAAACATAAAAATGCCCATTTTATTTAAAAAATTAAACTATTTTTAATTAATTTCTTTTATTTTACTATTTTTTGCTTTTTACTGATGGCATAAAATTATATAAAGAAGGATATGTTATATTTCTGTTTGGTCACACTAATTTAACAGCATATATATCTTTTTTAATATCTACAACAACTTTTTTATAACTGTTATTTGAATAATCTTGAGCTTTTGGTATGGAATTTAATTTTATTCAGTTACCATCTTTTTTATCTTGGTAATGTATTTCAAAAGCACCATCTTTATAATAATCACTACTATATCAAAAAATAAACTCAAATTGATAAATAAATTTAGGTTTTTCATCTTTTCTATAAATTATTATATTAGGATTAGGATCATCATTTTTAGCTAATCAATAATTTTTGTTACCTAAAGGTTTTAAAACTTCATCAGCACTATAAATTTCAGAATAAACAAAATAATTTTTATAATATTCGCTTGTAGCTTTTGCGCTTCATTCTTTTTTTAATTTATCAACATTATCGTAATTATTTAATTCAAATTTAGGTACATAAGGAGTTTTAATCTGATATTCAAATGTTTTAGTTTTATTACCTCTTTTTAAAGTAAATTTAATCTTTGCCTCACCTAATAAATCATTAAAATTTAAAAGTTCTTCTTTTTCCACATTAATTGTTTTATCAAATAAATCTAATTGGGAAGATGAATAAATATCTTTAATTTGAAAAGCTAAAAATTCTTTTTGTTCAATAAATTTATTTATTTTTTCAATTATTTGATTTTCTTGATTTAAAACTTGATTTAAATAATCTTCATTAGTTTTATAATTTCAAGTTATTTCTTTTTCCACTTCTAAATTTATTTCATGTTCGGAAGATAAAGTTATTCTCGCTTTTGCTTTTCTTATTTTTTTAGTTTCATCTTCGGAAAGTCCATTTTCTAATAATTTAAAACTAATTTTTAAATTATTTATATTATATTCTTTTTCATTTATTTTTATAGAACTAAAATTATTATTTTCAATGTTGAATAATTCATTAAAATTACTTGTTTTATAATCTGTTATAAAAGGTTTATCTTTTATTTCATCATTGTTTTTAATATTAATAGAGATATTGTTTAATTTTTCTGTTAATTTTTCTTCAACTAATTGTTTAGTAACAAAATTATTAAATTGTTTTTTATATATTTTATTTATTTTAGATAAAGCTTTTTTATTTGAAATTTTTATTTTAAAAACATATTGATTATCATTATCTTTATCAAACTCTAAAATTTCATATTTTAATGAATTGGGTTTTGTATTTTTAATTTCAAATGAATCAGTTTTTAAGTTGTAATAAATATCTTCAATTTCATTTTTAAAATTAGGTAGAATTTCTTCTGCATTATAGATTTCGCTAATTTCATCAATACTTTGCGTTATTTTTTTAACAATTAAACTAGAAAGTTCTGTTAATTCTTCTTTATCATTTATAGCATTTTTTAAATTATTATTAAAATTATTTAATTTATTAACACTATCTTCGATATCAATATTTTGATTATTAAATGAAAAATTAAAATTATTTAATTCTTTTAAAAGTGAATTGAATAATTCATATTCACTAATTTGTTCTTTTTTTTCTGATATTTCTTTATATTTTGTTATTAATTGATCTAATTTTTCTTCATTATTCTTTAAATATTCTTTAAAGTTATTAAATTCTGTTTTTCTATCTAATATTTCTTTTTCTATTTTATATTTTTGCTTTATATTTTTTAATTCTTCTTGATCAATTTCGTTTAAATTTTCAATTTTTAGCAATAATTCATAAATTGAAAAATTTTCAATTTCTTTAATTTTGCTAGAAATATCATTAAAAATAGTTTTAATATTTTCATCAATTATATTTTTGTTTATTTCTTCAATTTTTTCAGTTATTGTTAAAACTTTATCCAATATATCTTCATTAATATTTAATTGAGTTTTTTCAATTTTATTATTTATCTTATTAATTTCATGTTCATTTAGCTCTAATGAAATTAAATTTTTTAATTTTTCTTTTAATTGTTCTAAATCATCTAATGTTATTTTTTGTTTTAAATTGTTAATAATATTTTCAATTTTATTAATTTGTTCGATGTTTTTTAAATTATTTAATTCTTCATCAATTAATATTTCATTATCTTTAATTTCATTTATATTTTCAACTTTATAAGCTTCAATTCCGTTTGTTTTATCTTTATTTTTGTCTTTATTTAAAGTATTTGTTTTATTTAGTTTATCTTCATTTTTTGTTAAATTGTCATTATTTACATTGCTTTTAGCTTTGTTAATAGTGTTTTCCTTTTTATTTAAAAGTAAATTAACAGATTTATTAGAATTTACGTTATCTTTATTATAAAATGCAAAAAACAAACTAGCTGGAATAATAGCAGTTAATGGCATTAATGGCCCTGCTCATAAAAATATTTTTTTCTTTTTCTTTTTAATATTTTTCATTTTTTAGCTCCTACTTTAAATTATCATTAAAATGAATTAACTTAAATATTATAATGATTAATTATAAAAATCATCAATTTTTTTTGAGGTATCTTCATCACAAACTACATTTATTGTAATTTTTCTTTCATTATTTTTAATAAATATATCAATAATTTTTACTTTATAAATATTTTCAAAATTAGCATATAAATAATCTATTTTTTCATTAATCGATTCTTTTTCTTTTAATGAAAAAGTTATATCTCTTGTTTTAAGCGGGTTTGAATCGTAACTTTTATATTCTAAATTTTTTTCATAAGAAATTTTATCTAAATTTATTTCAACAAAAAATGCATCAACATTAATAACAAATGGGGAAATTTTTCCAATTCAACCAATAATTTCATTTTCAAAATATATGTAAGCACTTACATTATTATTAAAAATAATCTCATTAGTTCTTTTGAAAATTAAATGATTACCAAATAAATTTAAAACTATCTGCTTTAATTCATTAAATGTTTTATTAGTTGAAGCGAATGCTAAAATATTTTTAAGATCACTAATCATTCCAATTTCAAAAATTGAAATATCATTAATTTTTCTTTTATTATTATAATTAATTATTTCTGCTAGTGATATTGCTAATGAATTTCTAACTTGTTCTCTTTCTTTTGAAATGAAAGTTTTTAATGTAAAATTTTTAGTAAATTTAAATGGGTTAAAAATATTTTTTTCTTTTGATGTTAAAGTATAAGTTCTAACCTCTTGAAAGCCATTTGCCATTATTTCATTTTCTAAAAAATTAATTTCATTTACTATAGAACTTTGAATTATAGGTTGCTCTGCTTTTATGCTAGAATAACCATAAAATCTTAAGATTTCTTCAATTATATCATTTATATTTTCGATATCATTTCTATAATTTGGAATTAAAATTTTACCTTTATCAAAAACAAAATCTAATATTTCTAAGGAATTTTTTACTTTATCAAATTTTGAATCACTAAAAATATCAAAACCTACAATTTGTTTGATTTTATTTCTATCAAAATCAATGACTTTTTTTTCAACTTTAGGGAAATTTATAACTTCTGAAAAATTAGGTAAATAATTACTTAAAAATTTAAAAGCTAATTCCATTGTTCCAATAGAAATATTTTTTGATGATTGTTTATAAGCATTAGTATCTAGTTTTAATTGTCTTTGTGTTTTTCTAATTTCACCAATAGGAAATTTACCAACTTCAAAAATTATATTTTTGCTATTTTCATTAATTCCATAACCTTCTGATCCTATAATACCTGCTATAGATACAACATTATTATTACCATCTATAATTCCGATTGCATCATTAAAGTCAATATTTTTATCTCCTAAAACTTTTATATTTTTTGAAAATATTTTTGCTTTTATTGGTGCTTTAATTTTTTCTTTATCATAGCCATGATTTGGCATTCCTGATAAAAGATAAATTAAATTACTTAAATCAACATAAGAAGAAATTAATTTTATATTAGATTTTAAAATTAAAAAACTATCTTGAATAGAAAGGTTGAAATTTGAATCTACTTTGGATTCCATCCCAGATAAATAACCTAAATTATTTTCAATTATAAAATCAGATTTAAAATGCGGTTTTTTAAATGGAATTTCTTGAAATTCATTATTAAAAAAAGCACAAAGCTCTTTAGCCATGATGTAATATGAATTAGCATCAGATCTATTTGATAAAATAGTTACATCAATTAAATAATCATTAAGTTCAAAAAATTCTAATGGATCTAAAGTAAGATCAACTTTTTTAAAAGTAAAAATCCCATCTTTAAATTCATCTCAAACTAAATTAGGATCAAAACCTAATTCATTTAATGAAACAAGCATCCCTTCAGAAATAATACCTTTAAGTTTTTTTTCACCAAAAACTATTTCATTATTTTTGCTTCCAGGAACAAAAGCCATTACATAATCATCAACTTTTACATTTGTTGCATTTGTTTGAATGATCCTATTTTTATCATTAAATTCAATTTCACAAACAGTTAATTTATCAGCATTTGGATTTTTGTATGTTTTTATTATATGACCGAATTTCATATTTTCGATATGATTAAATTTTCAATAATTTTCAACTTCAAAACCAATACTATTTATAGCTTTAACGACATCATCAATTTTAATATTATTAGCTAGATTAGTCATTTTCATTAATCTTTTAAAAGAAAAAATCATTATTTATCCTTTCTAAATTGATTTAAAAATCTTAAATCGTTTTTATATAATTCTCTTATATCATTAATTTTATATTTAATCATTGCTAATCTTTCAATTCCAACTCCTGCAGCAAACGCACTCATATCATTAGTATAACCTGCCATTTTCATTACATTTTGGTGTAAAATACCAGCGCCAAGAATTTCTATTCAATTATTTTGATAAAATACATCAACCTCAACAGAAGGTTCGGTGAAAGGAAAATAAGAAGGTCTGAGTCGAATTTCAACTTCTTGTTCTAGAACATATGATAAAAAAGACTTAAGAGTTCAAATTAAATTTGGAAAATTAACATAACCCACGCTAACAAAATCTAGTTGAGTAAATTGATGTGAATGAGTTTGATCATCTTCATCATTTCGATAAACTTTTCCAATTGAGAATTGACTAAAACTTTTATTTTTATTCATCTCTAAAACTTTAGCACTTATTCCAGTGTTATGTGTTCTTAATAAAATTTTTTCATTAAAATAAAGTGAATCTTGCATTTCTCTAGCTGGGTGATCTTTAGGAATGTTTAATCTTTCAAAATTATATTCATCAGAAACAAATTCAATGTCCTTAACTTCGAAATAACCATTTTGAACAAATCATTCTCTAATTTTTTGAATTATCAATGTTATAGGATGAAGTGAAGAATTATTAAACAATGGTTCATTTACATCTATTCATTCGCTATCCATTTTTCTTTTAATATTTTCGATTTCAATATTTTTTGTTATTTCTTGAAATTGCTTTTCTGCAAATTCTTTAAGATCTTTAATTTTTTTTCCAATTTTAGCTTTTTCATCATTTTTAGCTAATTTTAGTTGCTGAGTAAGTTTGAAAATTTCCCCATCTTTTCCATAAAATTTGTTTTTAGCTAATTTTAAATCTTCAAATGTTTTGATTTTATCAAATTCCATTTTAACTCCTTATTTTTTAACTTTTTTGCTATAATTTTACCAAATGATTAAAAATAAATATTTTTATAAAATTTTTAATGCTTTTTTTTTGCTATTTTTAGCATCTATTTTTTCTGTTATGGGTTATTTATGTTATAGAGTAATTAAAAACTCTGCAAACATAGAAATTATAATAACTTTTATTATTTTTTATATTTTAAATATTTTATCAATAATTTATCTTTTAAATCAAGAAAGACATATTGATGCTAAAATATCTTGAATTCTTTTTATTATTTTTTTCCCTTTTTTAGGTCAAAGTTTGTATGTTATTTTTGGAAGAAAATATAAAAAACGAATTTCTCAAATTCAATATTGACAACAGAAAAAAAACTTTACTAATTATAAATATGAAAATGAAAATAAAAAATTTTTAGATAGAAAATTATTTTTTGATCAAGTCGATTCTATTTTTGGAAATAGCCCAAAAAACTTTGATTTTGATTTCTTTTTTAATGGCTTTGATTTTTACGAAAAAATGTTTGATGATATTGAAAAAGCTAAAAAAAGTATTTATATAGAAATATTTATTGTTAAAAAAAGCTTTATTTGACAAAGATTGAAAGATTTATTAATAAAAAAAGCTTCTGAAGGAATTGATGTTAATCTTATTTTAGATGGTTTAGGATCGTATGGAGTTTTAAAAAAAGATAAAAAATTATTACTAAATTCAAATATAAAAATTATTACTTATAATAAATTAAAATTTCCATTTATTTCAGCTAGAAGTTTTTATCGTATTCATAAAAAAATCTTCATCATCGATTCGGAAATTGCTTATATTGGCGGAAATAATATAGCTGATGAATACTCTAACTTTAGTGCATATTATGGGATCTGATTTGATACCAATTTAAGATTAACTGGACCGCTTGTTGAAGATATAACTAACGCATTTATAGATGATTGAAACTTATGAAATAAAAATCCTCAAGAAAAAATAAAAAAAAATAAACTTCAAGTTACTAAACATAGTTATGACAATTTAGGGGCATTATTCCAAGGTGGACCTAATATTGATATCTCATTATTAGAATCACATTTAATTCAACTTATTTATAGCGCTAAAAAAGAAATTAAAATTTTTAGCCCTTATTTTATTCCGACAGAAAGAATTTTTATCGCCCTTAAAGAAGTATTAATTTCTAATAAAAAAGTGCAAATTTATGTTCCAGGTAAATTTGATAAAAATTATGTTAAACCTTTTACACTTCACTATTGTTTAGAATTACAAAAATTAGGCGCTGAAATTTATATTTATAAAAATTCATTTGCCCATAGTAAAACATTAATAATTGATGAAATGATTGGTTATATTGGAACTATGAATCTCGATATAAGAAGTTTATATTCACAATATGAAATTAATGTTTTAATCACTGGGAAAGTGATTGAAAAATATTTAAAACACATTAATTATTTAAAAGAAATTAATGTTGTAGTACCTTTTTTCAAGCAAAGAGGACAAAAAAAACGAAAATTAAACAAAATTTTTGTTTGAATATTCAAACCTCTACTTTAGTTAAAAAACTAAGTATTTTGTTAAATATGGTAAAATACTTTATAATATTTTTATTATAATTTAGGTTATAGAAAGAAAATAAACAAAAGGAGAAAAATGCTTTCATTTACTGTAACAATTATAGATCCATTAGGTTTACATGCTAGACCAGCATCTAAAATTGCACAAATTTCATCTAAATTTTCATCTGATATTAAAATTATTAATTTAACAAAACCAGGAACAGCTAATGCTAAATCAATTATGAATATTATGTCATTAGGTGTAAAAACTGGTAGTCAAATTACTATTGAAATTTCTGGTGATGATGAACAACAAGCGCTTGATGCTATAAAAGCTTCGATGATTGAAAATAATCTAATTTAAATCAAAAAAAATAAAATAAAAAATGTAACAGATTGTTACATTTTTTTTAATTTCTTTTTAATTAACTTTTATCATGAATAGCATTAATTCCAGGTAAAATTTTTCCTTCTAAAAATTCAATAGAAGCACCACCACCTGTAGAAATGTGGTTAAATGCATTTTCATAACCTAATTTTTCAACAGCAGCAATAGAATCGCCACCACCAACTAATTTATATCCACCTCTTATATTTGAAATTGCTTTAGCAATTTCTTCTGTTCCATGTTTAAAATTATCTAATTCAGTAATTCCTAATGGTCCATTTCATAAAATAGTTTTCGCTCTTTTTAATTCTTCTTTAAATAATGCGATTGTATATTTACCAATATCCATTCCCATTTCATGAATTTTAATATCAAAAGGTCTATTGCTTCCATTTTCAACTCTTGGCTGATTTTTAAATCCAACACCAACTGCATTATCAACTGGTAAAATTAATTTTTTACCATATTTATTTAATAGTTCTTTTGCTAAATCTACTTTGGATAAATCTAATAATGAATCACCAACATCAAAACCTAAAGCATGTCTAAAGGTAAATGCCATCCCTCCACCAACTAAAACCTTATCAGCTTTTTCTAATAAGCTTGAAATGATATTAATTTTATCTGAAATTTTTGCACCACCTATTATTGCTACAAAAGGTCTTTGAGGATTAAATAAAACTTTACTTAATGCCTTAATTTCTTTTTCCATTAAATAACCCATAGCTGCAATTGAAATATTATTAGAAATACCAACATTAGATGCATGTGATCTATGAGCTGTACCAAAAGCATCGTTAATGAAAACATCTCCAAGTGAAGCTCAATATCTTGCTAATTCTTCATTATTTTTTGATTCAGCTTTATCATTTAAATCTTCAAATCTTGTATTTTCAACTAATAAAACATCACCATTGTTCATTTGTGCAATTTTTTCTTCTAATTCTTGTCCTCTTGTTTGATTTACAAAAATAACATTTTGATTTAATAACTTGCTTAATTCTTCAGAAACAGGCGCTAATGTTTTAGTTAATTTATCTTTTTCACTTTTTACTCTTCCTAAGTGTGAAAAAATAATTGCTTTACCATTAGAATCGATAACTTTTTTAATAGTTTTTAATGAAGCTTCTATTCTTTTTGTAGAAGTTATTTTACCTTCTATAATTGGCACATTAAAATCAACTCTAATCAAAACTTTTTTACCTTCAAGTTGTAAATCATCGATTTTAAATTTTTTATTTAACTGATTTAATTCCATTTTTTCCTTTCGTTAATTTTATTAAATTCAATTTTAATTTAAAATAAATTATATTTAATTTTATAACATAATTTTAAATTAATTAATTTTTATTTAAAAAGTTCTTTATTTTTACAAAAAAAATGTATAATAAAAAGTATTATTTATTTAAAAAAATAGTGTAAAATTAAATTATTGCTTTTGCAATTCAAAAATATTAAGCAAAAAAGAAAAATTTTTTTATTTTTTGTAAAATTTTTTTATTTTCTGAGCTATAAAAAATAGGAGCAAAATAGGAGTAAATATGATAACAAAGTTTTATTGTATAAAAAAAGTAGATAAAATCACTGGTGAAACCAAATATAGCTTTAAAAGAGAAAAAGAAGAAGCTGTTTTATTTTTTAATTCTTGAAATGAAGCAATTGAGCATTTAAAATCTTTAAGAATAGATGCAACAATGTGATTGAGAGATAAAAAACGTTATATTGGTACAGTTAAAACAAGAGTTAATGAATTAGGGATGGTTGAAGAAAAAATCGAATACCATAATAAAAATGAAGAGGTTAGTTCTGAGGCTGTTGAAGAACCAGTTTTAGACATAATCGAAACTCTTCCAAAGTTTCCTAATTTAACTCCTGATGATAATGAAGATAAAACTAGCGAATTTGCTTTAAAAACTTCTACATTTAATATTGATGATGTTCAAGCTATTAAAGAAGAAATTATCGCAAGAAGAGCAACAAGAGAGTTTGTTATTGAAGAAGGTTATGTTGCCGATCTTGATGAAATAGATATTCATCATAAAAATTTAGATGATACATGTGAATTGTGTATAGGTGATACCTCTGTTTATCATTTAACTGATACTCATATGCACAAATACAACATTCTCGATAATGATGAAGCAATTGATGAAGTTGTAGAAGAAATTATTGAAGAGCCAACATATATTTATGATGAAGTTGTAAAAGATGATTATATCGAAATAGAAGAACCAATTGAAGAGCCTCTTGAAGAATGTCAAGATTGTAAATTAATTGATTATCAAAATAGTTTAATTGACAATGTTATTCCTTGTGAGGGATGTATTATAGCTGAAGATCTTCCTGAAGATGAAGAAATATTATATGTTGAACCAGAACAAGAAGTTGAAGATGTTTACGATATTGCTGATGATATTATTTCCGGAAAATTACCTGAATATGAACCAATTCATGAAATGGAAGATTGTCAAAGATGTAATGAATTATGAACTAATGATGAAGTACCCCTTGATACACAAGGATTATATGATTGAGAATATAGTGAAAATTATTTAACAGATTCAGAAAATAATAATTGACAAGATGCTTTAGGTCAACAAATGACTTGTCACGATCTAAATAATTGTTTAAATATGGATGATGAAATCGCTAACTTAAATAAAGAAATTAGTGCAATTGAAGTTCATGATCATAATAATTTATGTGAAGAGTGTCAAAAAGACTCACAGCCTATTGCAGAAGAACATATTAATCATGTTGAATGAGATGAACATGAATTGTGATGTAAAGAATGTAAAATTATTGATGCTGATATAGCATTATGAGAATACAATTCTAGAAAACAAAGAGTAATGGATGAATCACCTGTATTATTAATTGAAGAGAAATTATGTGATTTATGTCCAACTGATTGAGATATTGATAAAGATCCATCAATTATCGATGTATACAAAGATGATATACTAGATGAAAAAGAATTAGTTGTCGATTCTTCTAAAGATGAATTAGTTGTTTCAGGAAAAGTATTAGCTTACAATCAAAAAGAAAGAATTATTGATGATGGTAATTTAATGCTTTGAAACAGAGTTACAAATGAATATATTCCTGTAGAAGTTATTGATTTAAGTGACTTAAATGCTAGAGATAATTTACATGTTCAAATGGCGGATCAAATTAACATTATCAATAGAGATTGTGTTGAAGTTGTTCCAGGAACAAATGCTTCTGGTTTAGATGATGAAAATGTTGTTTATGATGAAATTATAGAAACCAAAAGAAACTTAATTGAAACAATTTGAACTAGAACCAATTTAGTATTATGATTTGTTCTATGAGGATTTGTAGCTGTATTAATCTTATTATTCATAATATTTATTATCTTATTATTTGTTTAATGAAAAAATAAAAACACCAAACGGTGTTTTTTTTTAATATTTTTTTATTTTTTAATTTTAAAAATTTTATTACCTAAAATTTCAAATTCTTTTATTTTTTCAGCAAAAAGATCGAATGCTAATTGGAAAACAGATTTTTTTTCTAAATCAATTCCTGCATCTTTTAAAATCTCAAGTGGCCATTTACTTCCGCCAGCAGATAAAAATTTATTGATATAATTAGCTAACTCACCTTTTCCATTTTCTTTATATTTCTTAAAGAAAATATTAGCTACTATATAACCAAAAGCATATTTATAAACATAAAAATCATAGTAAAAATGCGGAACAGTTACACCTAAAACATTTTCAAGATTGCCAATTTTAACTTTTTTAGGGTCGCTTGCATATTCTTTATAAACTTTTACATAAATTTCTTCAAGGGCTTGATATGAATTGATTGGTAAATTTTGATCTAATGCTTTATAAACTTCAAATTCATAATTAGATCAAAAAGTTTGTTTAATAACAGTGTTATAAAAATCATCAATTGATTTTTTAATTAAATCAAATTTTAAATAATCATTATCACTTTGTTTAGAAATATGATCTAAAAGCATTAATTCATTAAAAATAGAAGCAATTTCAGCTAATATTATTGGATAACTAGATAATTCATAAGGTTGATTTTCATCACTGTATCATGAATGCATTGAGTGACCGAATTCATGAGCTAATGTTGATACAGCTCCATAAGTATTATCAAAATTCATTAATATAAATTTTTTATCCAGGCCATAACTAGAGCCAATTGAATATGCGCCTCCTCTTTTGTTAGGAACGTGATAATAATCTACCCATCTTTCAGTTAATGCTTTTTTAACCTTATTATAATAAGTTTCACCTAAAGGTTTTATTGATTCTAAAAATAGCTCTTGTGCTTGTTCTACTTCATAGTTTTGTTGCACTTTTACTAAAGGTAATCTAGTATTTCAAGGTTTAAATTCTTTTTTATATTTTAATTTAAAAAACTTAGTATTTAATTTAAAATATTTTCTATAAACATTAATATTTTTTTTAGTTGTTGAATATAAATTTTCTAACATTTCAATACTAATACGATCTTCAAATAATTTTGATTCTACTAAAGAATTGAAATTTCGATTTTTAGCTTGATTTGAATCAAATTTTAAATGTTGAATTAATAATGAAGCAAAAGATGATTTGTGTTCTAAATAGGCATTTAAATAATTTTTATAAGCTTGTTTTCGAATATTTTCATCTTTATTTAATAAATATTGTCTATAGTTACTTGGGTTTAATTTGTATTTTTTACCTTTTGAATCAACTATATCTTTAAATTTAGTTTCACTATTGTATAAAATAGAAAAAGTTTCATCCAAAGCAATTTTTCCTTGTTTTGAATTAACAATAAATTTTTCAATTTCATCACTAAGTTTATATTTATGTCTTTCAATTAAATCATCGATGTGTTTTTTGTAAATTGCAACTTTCGAATCTTCTTTTCAACTTAAAATTTTATCAATATTTTTGAAAAATAAATTAATTTCTGAACCCATTTTTTGCTCAAAATCATTTACTTTATTCATAAAAATTGCATAATGTTTATTATTTATATCATCAATAATATTCACTGATTTTTTATTTGATAAATAATTATAAACTTTATTAAAGTAAATACCAAATTCACGATATTTATTTTTATATTCAATATACTTGTCGACTGAATCGAATTGTTGATCTTTATTTTCAATTAAAAAATTTGTATATTTTTCAAAGTCATTTATTAACTTTTCAATAGTTTGATTTTCTAATAATGATTCTAAATCAAAACGATATTTTTTCGGAATTTGATTATAACTATTAAATTTTTTCATTTTTCCTTTCTTTTTTATAATAATTTTCTATTTATTATAATTTATTAATTAATAAAAAAAATAAAATGAAAATATATTTTAAAAATAATCTTAAATTTGTTAAAAAAATTACTTTTTTTTTAAAATAAAGTATAATTTAAACATTATATTTTTACTACATTAAAAAATAATCTTAAAGGACGATAATTTATGCTATTTAAATTTAGAAAAAAACACAAAAAAGACATAGAGATTAAAGAGCTTCTAGAAGAAAACACAATTAATCAAACTGAAGATAATGTTGCGAATTTAAAACAATGACACGATAGAAAAGAAAGTAATTTTTTTAACAATAAATTACATCTTTCAGCATTCTCAGGAATAATGAGTCTTCCAAGCAACCTAATTAAAAATGATGATAATTTTAATATTTCATATGAATCAAATAAATATTATGGAACAACTAAAATAAATGAAATTTCTTCATTTATCACAAAAGATTTTTTAAATTATAAAGATATTGGTATTACTAATGATTCTACTCTTTACGAAGAAAAAGATTCAATTCTAGCTGGTAGCGATTTATTTTATAATGATAAGTTTTATAGATATTATACTGGTTTTGTTGCTAGTGATGTTGAATTCGATCCTGAAAATACAATGACTTATACAATTGTCGCTGAATTCGATCCTAATACTTCTGAAATTAAAAAAGAAACTAAAAAAGTTTTATTTAAAATGGATCGTTATAAACAAACTCCAGTTTCAAGGAATCCAAAATGTTATTACATAAATGGAGAATTTTACATTATTTTAGGAGTTCAAAATTACAATTCTCAAGCAGGATTAGCTGTTTATAAATCAACTTACCCAGATCGTGATTTTGAATATATTGGTGAAATTGATTTTGGTGACAGCCTTTTATTTTGAGAATCTTATTTCTTTGTATCTCCAATTTATTTTAAATTAGAAGATAAAGATGTATTTTTATTATCAACTGTTGCAGAAAATAATTCTAAAGATAATAAAAACGCAAATCTTAATTCATCATATTTTGTAATTGGTGAATTTAACCTCCAAAAACTTAGATTTAATGTTGAAAAAATTCAAAAAGTTGATGATGGCTTTGATTTTTATGGAAGCAGAATTTTTGAAAATAATTCTGAACTTATTATGCTTTCATTAATTTCAAACACTAATGCAAGCGATAATGTAGCTATTGAAAATGGATGAATGAATAATTTATCATTACCAAGAGTTTTAAGTTTTAAAGATAATACTATTTTACAAAAAGTACATCCAAATATTTATTCATTAAGAAAGATTTATAATCCAATTGAAAATGAAATGGTTTTTGAAAATAGACTTCAAAACATTATAATCAATAACTTTAATGAAAAATATGAAGAAAAAGATTTTGAATTAGAATTTTACAATGATCAAGGTGATAAATTTATAATTAAATGGGAAAAAGGTGAATTTATTCTTGATAAATCAAAATCTTCATTTAATATTGGAAATGAATTTGGAACTAAATGAACTAAAAAAATATCAAGAATTCACTTTTTAGAAATTTTTCTAGATAATTCTATTATTGAAATTTTCGTAAATCACGGTGAATATACTTTTACTTCTAAATATTATATTTCAGGATTATTAAAAGCAAGATTTACAAACCTTAAAGGTGGAGCAGCATTTGAATTAAATCCTATTAATGTAAAATGAAGAAAAAATAAAACTGCTTTAGTTTCTGGTGAAATTATTGTAAATGATGAGCTAAAAGCTATTGGAAGCACATATAATGTTGTTGAAAGATTAGCAACTGTTAAAAATAATAATGTTAAATTATTAACTACAATTGGAAAAAATGAAAAATCAGAAACTATTTTAAATAAATTAAATGATTTAAATGTTAGTCCATTTTACTTATCAACTAATGATGATAAAAGACACTCATGATATGATTTTGTTTTAGATAGTGATAAAACAGTTGTTAATTTAGAATATATGGAAAATATTAATTTTGATGCTTTTGTTTTAGCTTCTTCAGAATCATTATTAAGTAGCGAATCACAAGCAAAATATTTAGAATTAATTGAATTAGCTAAATTAAGAAATAAACCATTTATTTATAGACCAAATTTAAATTCATATGTTTTAAGAAATTTAGTAAATAGCACTAAAGAGTCAGTTTTATATCCGAATGTAAAAGAAGTGATGGATAAAAGTTGAGTTACTATTTTAGATGAAAGCGAATTATTAACTTTAACAGAAACAAATGAATTAAAAGATGCTATTCAAAAAACATTAGACAATCCTATCGCTAAAAATACTGTTGTTGTAACAGAAAATAAAGTTTATTTATTAACAGAAAATAATTTTTATAACAAAAAAGAATTTGAATATCCTTTAGATTCATTTACAAGAGAAAGATTAATAGATCGTTCTACAGGATTGCTTGTTCATAAAATTATGAGAGCTAAAAAAGAACAAATGAACAGAGTTGGTTTATGAAAATGAATTAATGAATCTTTTGTTTATGTAGCGCATTGTGTAAAATTTATTAACAAAAATAAAGAATTAGAATATTTTAAACATGAACATGAAAATCTTTTATTAACAAAAGAAGAATATGATGTTTTTGAAACAAAAGAAGTTATTGAACAAGAACCAATGTTACAAGAACTAATTGTTGAAGAACCAGTTATTGTTGATGATATTATTGAAGAAGAAATTATTGTAGATAGTGTTGTTGAAGATAATGTTGAAGTAATTGAACAAGAACCTTTATTTGTTGAACATGAAAATGAAGAACAAGAAATTTATTTTGATAATAATGAACCAATAAATGAACTAATACAAGAAGATCTCGCTGAAGAAGTTGAAGATTATTTTGATATTGAAAATAACGATATTGTAGCCAATGAAAATGTTGATAATAATGAACAATTAATTGTTTATGATACATTTGAAAATGAAGAGCCAGAAATGGCCTCTATCATTGATGAAATACATGAAGAACATGAAGATTGTCATTTTTATGTTAATTTAGAAGATTTAGAAAATCACAATATTGATTGCGATTGTGAAAAACAAGATAATAATTAAGAAAAAAATAATTCTTTTTTTATATTTTTACATATAAAAAGAATTATTTTTTATTTATTAAAAAATTATTAAAGGAGAATAATGAATAACAAATTTACAATTATAGGTTCAGGAGCTATGGCTAGTGCTATGGCGAAAGTTATTTATGATTCTGGTTTTGAAAATATAATTATCTATGGAATTGATCAAAATGAATTATCAGATTTATCACAAGGAAAAAACTTAAAATATTTTCCTGAAAATATAAAATTTCCAAATTTTAAAACTACAACAGATTTAGAATTAGCACTAGATCAAAGTGATTACATCGTTATTGCACTACCTTCTAAAATAGTTGATAAAGTTCATAAAACCATTTTAGATAAATTAAATTCAAAAGTAATAATTATTAATTGTTCAAAAGGTTTTTATCCAAATTCGCATTATTCTTTACAAAAAGGTTTAAAATTAGCGGCAAAAAACAATGATAATATTATTTCTGTAGTTTCTTTATTAGGTCCTTCACATGCAGAAGAAATAGTTAATGAACAATTAACTGTAGTTGCTTTGGTTAGCGATGATTTAGAGCAAAGTAAAAAAATTCAACCTTTTTTTAATAATAAATATTTTAAAACTTATTTACAAAAAGATGAAATAGGTGCAGAAATTGGAAGTGTTTATAAAAATATTTTAGCTATTGCATCAGGAATGATGAATGCTTTAGGTTATGGAATTAATACAATAGCAGCACTTTTAACTAGAGGTTTTAGTGAGGCTAAAATTGTAAATACTTTTTTAGGTGGTGACAATCAAACATTATTAGGACTTACTGGGATGGGTGATTTAATTGTTACAGCTCTAAGTGATTTATCACGTAACTATACATTTGGTTATAAATTTGTAAGTGAAAATTTACAATTAAAAGATAATAAAATGACTGTAGAAGGCTTAGAGGGAATTTTAGCTATTAAATCATTAGCTGAAAAACATAATTTAAGTCTTCCGATTGTTTTTGGATTATATGAAATTATTTATAATAATCATCCGATTTCCAAAATGATAGAAAAAATCTGAAATAGATTTCTTAAGGAAGAATAAAATGTCATTAATAATCGCTAAAAATAAAATAGCTAATTTTCAATATGAAGTTTATGAAAAACATGAAGTTGGAATTGTTTTATTAGGCTGAGAAGTTAAATCAATTAGAGCTAGAAAAATAAATTTAAAAAATTCATTTGCAAGTTTTAAAAAAAACGAATTATTTTTAAATAATTGCCATATTTCTTTATATATGAGTGTTAAAGGTGAAGAAACTAGAACTCGTAAATTGTTAATGCATAAAAATCAATTATTAAGAATAATGCAAAAACAAAAATTACAAAATTATGTTTTAATTCCTTTAGATGTTTATTTCAATAATAAAAATAAAATAAAATTAACACTAGCACTTGCAAAAACTAAAACTAAAGTTGATAAAAGGGAAACTGAGAAAAAAAATCAAGTAAAAAAAGAAATTAAAAAATATATTTAATTAACTTAAATAAAATGGAAACAATTATTTTTACAATTAATAAATCAAAGTTTTTACCTTATTTTTTTAATATTAAATCAAAAGATGAATTAACTAAAAATTTAATAGAATTAAAAACCGTTCATAAAAAAGCAAAACATATTTGTTATGCATATATTATTGATGAAAAAAATAAAGGTTTTTTTGATGATAAAGAACCTAAAGGGACAGCTGGAATGCCTTTATTAAAATTATTAGAAATGAAAAAAATAACTAATGGTTTAATTGTAGTTGTAAGATATTTTGGTGGAATAAAGTTAGGAGCAGGTAAATTACTTAGATCATATGTTAAAGCAGCTAATTTAATTTTAAATTAGTTAATTATTAGCTAATTAAAAAAATAAAATAATGTATAATTTTTAAATTATGATTAAACTTCAAAATGTTTCATTTTCTTATAGCAGTTCTCCAGATGGAAAATTAGCACTAGATAATATAAATTTAAACTTTCCTGAAGGTAAATATATTGCTATTTTAGGCCACAATGGCTCTGGAAAATCAACTTTATCTAAAATTTTAACAGGGATATATAAACCATTAAAAGGTGAAGTTTATATTGCTGGAATTTTAATTACTAAAAAAACACTTTCTGAAATTAGAAAATATATTGGAATAATTTTTCAAAACCCAGATAATCAATTTGTAGGAGCGACCGTTGAAGATGATATTGCTTTTGGATTAGAAAATAGATCGGTTGAACCTGCTAAAATGAAAGAAATTATTCATAAATTAGCAAAAAAAATTGATATGTTTGAACATTTAGAGCGTGAACCTCAAAATCTTTCAGGAGGTATGAAGCAAAGAGTTGCCATTGCTTCTATTCTTGCTTTAGATCCTAAAATTATTATTTTTGATGAAGTAACTTCTATGTTAGATCCTAAAGGTAAAAGCGATGTTTTGAAAATTATCAATGAAATAAAACAAACAAGGGAAAAAACTTTGATTTCAATTACCCATAATATGGATGAAGCTATTTTAGCTGATGAGCTTATTGTAATGGCTAAAGGAAAAGTTTTAGCTCAGGGCTCACCAAAAGAAATTTTAAAAAACAAAGAAATTATTAAAATTGCAAAAATAGATTCACCTTTTATTTATAAATTATCATCAATGATTGAAGGAATTGAACCTACATATAATGAACAGGAGTTAATTGATGCTATATGCAAATAAAAGTATATGATTTAGTTAAAATATATGATAGAGATTTACCAAGTAAATTTAACGCGTTAGATAATGTTTCAACTGTTATTTCGCAAGGGGAATTTATTTCAATAATTGGTCAAACTGGTAGTGGTAAAACTACTTTTATTGAGCATATGAATGGTTTAATTATTCCTGATTTTGGCCATATTGAATTTGTTTACTCAAGTTTTAATAAAAAACTTAATAAAAATGTTGAAAATTATTTAAAAATAAAAAAAAAATTATTTTTTCAAAGAAAAATTAAAAAAATAAAAGAAATAAGAAAAAGAGTTGGTGTTGTATTTCAATTTGCTGAATATCAACTTTTTGAACAAACTATTGAAAAAGATATAATTTTCGGCGCACTATCAATGGGTGTTCCAAAAGCTGAAGCAAAAGAAAGAGCTAAAAAAGTAATTAAACAAGTAGGATTGGATGAAAGTTTTTTAGAACAATCACCTTTTGATTTATCTGGAGGCCAAAAAAGAAGAATAGCTATAGCAGGGATTTTAGCCATGGATCCTGATATCATTTTTTTTGACGAGCCAACTGCTGGACTTGATCCTGCTGGAATTGATGAGACGCTTGAAATTTTTGATAATTTACACAAACAAGGTAAAACAATTGTAATAGCAACACATGATCTTGATAATGCTCTTAGTTGAACAAAAAGAACATTAGTTTTTAAAAAAGGTAAAATTATTAAAGATGATGAAACTTATAATGTTTTAAGTGATAATCAGTTTTTAAAAGAAAATAGAATGGAACCTACAAAACTCTTATCCTTTGTTGAAAAATTAAAAGAAAAAGGTTTAAAAGTTCCAAAAGTTACTAAGCAAAAAGAATTAGCGAATTGAATTAATAATTATAGAAAAGAGAAATAATGACTATATCTGTTGGAAAATATGTTAATAAAAATACATTTTTACATAAATTAGATGCAAGAGTTAAATTGTTATTTAACATTTTTTTTGTTGCATTTTTCTTTATTGTTAGCCACTTATTTACATTAAGTTTATTAGTTCTTCCAATAATAATTATTTATTTATTAGTAACAAAAAAACCTATTAGTTTATTAAAATTAATGAAAATCCCTTTATTTATTTTTATTTTTATGTCGATTTTTTATAGTTTTATAAATTATTCAATTGATTATTTAGGAGAAGATTATATAAATAATTTAAATCCATCATCTCAAGGATTTAATAATTTAGATAAAATAACAATTGCAAATTGACTTTCAACTAAAATAATTCAATTTGATAAAATTAATTTTAATTATAGAATCGGTGAATTTATTAAAGCATTTTCACTAGCTTTTAGAATTTATACAATGCTTATTATTACAACATTATTAATTTATACAACTAAACCAATTTTATTAACTAAAGCAATTGAAGATTTGATTTCGCCTTTAAAATTATTAAAAGTTAATACTTCAGTTATTGCAATGATTATTTCTATTGCTATTAGATTTATTCCTACTCTTTTATTAGAAACTAACAGAATTTTAAAAGCTCAAGCATCTAGAGGAGTAGATTTTAAAAATGGCAAAATAAAAGATAAAATTAAATCAATGGTATCATTAACCATTCCGCTTTTTGTTTTATCTTTTTCTAGAGCTGAAGATTTAGCTAATGCAATGGAAGTTAGAGGTTATATTCCATATGCAAAAAGAACAAGATATCGTAATTTAAAACTAAAATGATACGATATAATTTTCCTACTTTCTTTTATCGGTTTAATTGTTTTATTTTTCTTAATAGACTATAATGTTATATCACTTCCTGATTGATGATTATTATCTTCACAAAGGATAGTTTAATTATGAATGAAAAAGAAAAAAAGATTTATGAACAAATAAATAAATTAAGAACAGAAATTAATCATTACAATAGTTTATATTTTGAAAAAAGTCAATCTGATATTTCTGATTTTGAATATGATAAAAAACTTAAATTATTGGAAAAATTAGAACATAATTACTTTTATTTATTCACTCAAGAAGAAAATGAAAATTCGCCAACTCAAAAAGTAGCTCCATTAAATTTCAGTGTGTTTCAAAAATATAAACATAGTAAAAAAATGCTATCTCTTAATAAAGCATATTCATTTGAAGAATTGCAAAAATTTATAAATGATGCTATTTTAATTAATAATAATCAAAATGTAGAATTCTACTTAGAACCTAAAATTGATGGTTTATCTATTGCTATTTATTATAATGATGGTAAATTAGTTAAAGCGCTTACAAGAGGTAATGGAATTGAAGGTGAAGATGTTACTGAAAATGTTTTGAAAATGTCTTCAAATTTCATTAAACAAACTATTGATTATACTTTACCTTTAGAAATTAGAGGTGAAATTTTTTTATTTAAAAAAGATTTTAAAAAATTAAATTCTTTAGATAACAACCAAGAAAACAATTTTTCAAATCCTAGAAATGCAGCATCAGGAATTTTAAGAAGAAAAAAAGATTTAAATAATAATATTAGTTTTTTAAGTTCCTTTTTTTATCAAATAATCGATCCTGAAAAACATAATTTAAAAACTTACGAACAAGGAATTAAATTTTTAAAAAATTTAAATATTCCTACTATTGAATTAGGTAAAAAAATTGATAATTTAAATGATATTTTTAAACAAATTGAATATATAGAACAAGTTAAAAATAATCTTAATTTTCAAATTGACGGTTGCGTAATTAAAATTAATGATTTTAATTTATTTAATTTAAGTGGTCAAACTTCTAAGTTTCCAAAAGGAGCTATTGCCTATAAGTTTTACGATGAAATAGCAGTCACTAAATTATTAGATATTGAATATCAAATCGGAAGAACAGGTAAATTAGCGTACGTTGCTAAGTTAAAACCAGTATTATTAAATGGAACTAAAGTATCAAAAACTTATTTACATAACTATCAAAACATCCTTAATTTGAAAATAAATTTAAATGAAGAAGTTAAAATAAAAAAAGCTGGTGAAATTATTCCTCAAATTATTGAATCAGTTAAACATTTTGATAAATCAAATATTAAAATTTTAGAAAATTGTCCATTTTGTAATCAACCTTTAAAAAACACAGAAAAAGAACAGTTTTGTTTAAACTCAGATTGTCAAGCTATTATTTTAAGAAAAACATTACATTTTTTCTCTAAAGAAGCGATTAATATTGATACTTTAAGTTTAAAAACGATAGAAAATTTATATAAAAATAAAATTATTACTTCTATTTATGACATTTTTTTCTTAAAAGATAAATTAAAAGAACTGAATGATATAGGATTTAGAAATAAATCAAGTCAAAAACTTTTAAAAAGTATTGAAAATTGTAAAAACACAACTTTTGAGAAATTTATTTATGCTTTAGGAATAAAAAATATCGGTTTAAGAAATACCAAACTTTTAGTTGAAAAAGTAAAAACAATTGATGAATTTATAAATTATGATTATGATAAATTAATTAATGTTAAAAATATTGGTCCTATAATTGTTGAAGAAATAAAGAATTTTTTATCTATTCAAAATAACATTGAATTTTTAAATCAAATGAAAACAATTGATTTTAATTTTTCATCAGCTAATTTATTAGTTAGTGAAATTTTTAAAAATGAAATTTTCGTTATAACTGGAATTTTGACAAATCCAAGAAATTATTATAAAAGTATAATAGAAGCAAATGGTGGTCAAGTTAGCTCAAGTGTAAATGCTAGTACTACAATCCTTCTAACAGGTGAAAATCCTGGTTCCAAATTAGAAAAAGCAAAAAAATTAAATATAAAAATAATAAATGAAGAAGAATTTAATAAAAAATTAAATTAGAATTTATATTTATACAAAAAAATTTTTTGTTTTTAAAAAATAATGTATAATATAAAAGCATTTATTACTGGGGGGGTAGCGAAGCGGCCAAACGCGGGTGGCTGTAACCCACTTCCTAACGGTTCGGGGGTTCGAATCCCTCCCCCCCCACCATTTTGCCCCATGGCCAAGCGGTAAGGCAGCGGTTTTTGGTGCCGCGATGCGTTAGTTCGAATCTAACTGGGGCAGCCATATCATTTTTATATGTAACAAAAAGACAGAATTATTTCTGCTTTTTTTATTTTTTAATTTTTGGCACTCTATATGTTTAAGTGCTAAAAATATGTTATAATTAAAATGCAATAGATAAAAATAGCGAGGGGAAAAATGAATATTCAATTTAACGAAGAAAAAAATCCATTAGAACAATTTGGGAAAAATTTAACAAAATTAGCGGCGGAAAATAAATTAGATCCTGTAATTAATCGGGATGAGGAAATAAGAAGAATAATTACAATTTTATCTAGAAAAAATAAAAACAATCCAATTTTAGTAGGAGAACCAGGAGTAGGAAAAACTGCAATTGTTGAAGGACTTGCGCAAAAAATTATCCAAAAACAAGTACCAGAAAATTTAAAAAATAAACAAATATGAGAAATTAATCTTTCTTCGATAATTGCGGGAGCTTCATATTTTGGACAATTTGAAGAAAGATTAAAAAAATTATTGAAACAAGTAAAAGAATCGAATGGCGATATTTTAATTTTTATTGATGAAATTCATTTAGTTATAGGTTCAGGAAAAACAAATGATAGCTCAATGGATATTGCAAATATTTTAAAGCCGCTTATGGCAAGAGGGGAAATAAAATTAATAGGCGCAACCACACATGATGAATATAAAAAATATATTGAAAAAGATTCAGCACTTGAAAGAAGAATGCAAAAAATTAGTGTTAATGAACCAAGTATTGATGATACTATAACTATTTTAAGAGGATTAAAAGAAAGAATTGAAAATTTTCATGGTGTAAAAATTTTAGATGAAGCAATAGTAGCGGCTGCAAATTTATCTTCAAGATATATTAATGAAAGATTTTTACCTGATAAAGCAATTGATTTAATTGATGAAGCTTGTTCAAATATTAAAGTTGAAATGAATTATAAGCCTGAAATTTTAGAAAAATTACAACAACAATTAGCAAAACTAGAAATGGAAAGAATATCGCTTTCAAGTGAAAATATAATAGAAAATAAAAATAAAATTGAAAAAATTAGTTCAAAGATCACAAATTTAAAAGATGAAATTTTAAAAAATGAACAATTATTTAATACAAATAAAAATGCTAATGAAAAATTAGTTTCAATAAAAAGAGAAATAGATAATTTTAAAAATCTTTATAAGCAAAATTTAGATGCAGGAGATTATAAAAAAGCATCAGAAATTTTATATGACAAAATTCCTAAATTGGAAAAAGAAAGTTTAAATTTAGAAAAAATTTTAGCTACAAATAAAAATTTTTTAAATCAAAAAATTGATAGTGAACAAATAGCTAAAGTTGTTGCAAAATGAACTAAAATTCCCGTAACTAAATTAATAGAACAAGAAAAAAATAAAATATTAAATTTAAAACAAAACTTAGAAAATAAAATTAAAGGACAAGATCAAGCTATAAAATTAATTTATGATGCAATTTTAAGATCTAAAGCAAATATAAACGATCCTAACAAACCAATTGCATCATTTATATTCGCTGGACCAACTGGGGTTGGAAAAACAGAACTCGCTAAGACACTTGCTTATTATCTTTTTGATTCTGAAAACGATCTTATTAGACTTGATATGTCAGAATATATGGAAAAACATTCAGTTTCTAAGCTAATCGGCTCTCCTCCAGGTTATATAGGTTATGAACAAGGTGGACAATTAACTGAAAAAATTAGACAAAAACCGTATTCAATTATTTTATTTGATGAAATTGAAAAAGCTCATAAGGATGTTTTAAATATTTTATTACAAATATTAGATAATGGATTTTTAACAGATTCTAAAGCTAAAAAAGTTAATTTTAGAAATACAATTATCATTTTAACAACTAATGTTGCATCAGATAAAATTTTAAATAAACCTAATTTAAATCAAAATGATTTAAGAAATGAATTGTTAAAAGAGTTTAGACCTGAATTTTTAAATAGAGTGGATGAAATTATTAAATTTAATTCTTTAAATGATGATGCATTAAAAGAAATTATTGAGTTAGAATTAGTAAAATTAGCAAATAGAATTAAAATTCAAAAAAATATAATTTTAAATTGAGAAAAAGAAATTATTACTTTTGTTTTAAAAAGCAATGATTATAAAAATTTTGGAGCAAGGCCTTTTAAAAATTTTATAAAAAAAGAAATTGAAACATTTATAGCTGATAAAATAATTAAAGATTTAATTAAAAACAATGATAAGATTAAATTAGTTATTAAAAACAAAAAAATAGATTTTTTATACGAGAATTAAATCTCGTATTTTTTTTATAAATTTTTTAATCTATAAATCAATTTAAAATTATTTTTTTTTATTTTATTAATTATAAATTTTTATTTACTTAAATATTTTTCATTTTTTCTAAATAATTTTTACTATTTTATTAGTTAAATTTATTATTTTTTTTTAATAAAATATTATAATTTTAAAACAAATAAAAAAGGAGAAAAATGGAAAATAAAATTAAAAATAACGCAATTCATGATTGAGTAGATGAATTTAAAAATAAATATGAAAATTTGCATTATAAAAATGTTGAAAATAAATTTAACGAAATTATAAAAGAATCTAAAATTGATGTTGAAGATAACATTAAAAAAAATAATATTTTAGATAAAAAAAGAATTCAATTTGAAAAAACAAACTCTAAAATTAATATCTTAAAAAAAACTATGATGGTTTTTTTAATTTTAATTGTAGTTCCGATTATTTTTATTATGTTTTACGCATCTAATATAATAGTTTCTACACTTTCATTAGTTTTATCTATTTTAGCTTTAATTTTATTTATAGGATTAGAAATTTGATTTTTTATACTTTTGAATAAAAGTAAAACACTTGATGCTAAATTATCTTTAGAGATAAAAGAATTAGAAAACTACTTAATTAATCAAACAAATTATTTAAATAGTTTATTAAATGTTGATATACCTTTTGATCTATTTAAAAAATCATTTAATTTTTTAAAATTTGATGATTATTTCTCTGCTGAAAAATTAGGTTATATAAAAGAAAAATTTGATTTTCGATTTGATGATTTTTCACAGGATAATAGAACAGTATTAGGAACCTACACAGGAGAAATACACGGTAATCCATTTTTAGTTGTTGAAGAATTAGAACAAACAATTCGTGATAAAGTATATGAAGGATGAATATCAGTTAGTGTTCGTAAAAAAAATAGAACTGTAGTTGAACATTTAACAGCCACTTTAGTTAGACCTGCTCCATTTTATTCTAGAAATAAATATATTATGTTTGCATCTAACGCAGCTCCTGATTTATCTTTTACAAAAAAAGCTAAATTTGCACATTTAGATATTGCTGAAAATCCAAAATCATTTTTTAAAAAAGCAAAAAAATCTTTAAAAAAACATATTGAAAACAACCCTTCATTTACTATGATAGGTAATGAGGAATTTGAATCAATTTTTCAAGCATGAGATAGAGATAATGAAACTCAATATAGATTATTATTCACTCCTTTAGCTCAACAAAAAATGACTAAATTATTATTAGATGATAATGTAGGATATGGAGATGATTTTAATTTTCATAAAATAGAAAAATGAAATATAATTCAAGCTGAGCACTTGGATAAAATTGATTTTCATTTAGATCCGGATTTTTTCCATGATTATAATGTAAATAAAATTAAAACAAGATTTTATAATTATAATAACGAATATTTTAGAGCTTTATATTTTAGTTTTGCACCACTTTTCACAATTCCTTTATATCAACAAATTAAAACAAAAGATTATATTTACAATACTAAATTTAATAATTTTTATAGTGAATATGAGCATGAAAGTATTGCTAATAAAATTCAAAGATCAATATTTAAAAACACTAAATCAAATACCCCTTTAATTTTAAAAACTAATTTTATACAAAGTAATGATGAATATAGTGATCAAATAAATGTTACATCGCATGGTTTTAAAGCGATTGAAAAAATAGAATATGTTCCAGTAATGGATAGTGAAGGTGATATTCATAGTGTTCCTGTTAAATGATATGATTATATTCCTACTAAAGATAATGCATCAATCGAGTTAAATGGAACAAGACACAGTCAAGAAAATAAAGAAAAATATAAATTAAGATTAGAAAGCTTAAAAAATGAAATGAATAATAAAAATTTAGTAAAAAAAGTTTTTGCTTTAAATAATTTTATTGTTAAAATTATAAATAATAAATAGTAAATTTAATATTAAGGAGAAACATGGCAAACGAATTAAACGAATTAGATCAAACTACTATTAACAATGAAGGAAGAAGTGTTCATGTTGTTAATAAACAATTACCTGTTGAAGTTTCTAAAAGAACATTAATATTTTTTGATATTGTTTTATGAGTTTTATTTATTATTCCAGGTTTAGTTTTTTTATTTAAAAAAATGAAAGCCGAAGCTCATTTAAAGCAGTTACAACAAAAAATTCAATATAATGCATCACAAATTGATAATTACCAAGAACAAAGATTTCATATTTTAGAAAATGCAGCAAGGCTTGTGGAAAAATCTGTTAATCTAGATAAAGAAGTAATGTTAAACATTGCTAAATTAAGAACTGGAGCACAAAGCAGTGATCGTAATGTTGTTTCAACAAACTTAGATGGTTTAGCTAATCAAATGAGACTAACATTTGAAGCATATCCAGAATTAAAATCACAATATGTGATTTCAGACGCTTTAGAGCAAAACAATTACCTTCAAAAAGAAATTACAGCAGCTCGTGAACTTTACAATGATACTGTATTTAAATGAAACAGCGATATTAATGAATGATATGCAAAAAGAATAGTTGCATTTAAAAGAGGGTATACCACTAGAATACCTTTTATCGCTTCAAAAGAAGTTAAAGAAAAAGTTCATTTCTTTTAAAAATTAAAAAATAAAATATAATTTAAGTAGATAGTTATATTTTATTTAATAAGCTCAGATGGTGAAATAGGTAGACACGCTAGATTGAGGTTCTAGTGCTAGAGATAGCATACGGGTTCAAGTCCCGTTCTGAGCACCATTGTTTTTCATAGGAACTCCAAAAAAATAAACCCCTCCGGGTAAAGGGGGTTTATTTTTTTTATAGCGCTAAAATAGCATTAATTTTTCCATTATATTTATCGATTGATTCGATTTTTATAAAAACATATTGACCAACTTTAAATAAATTTATTTCATTTTTTAATATAAGTTCATTTTCATCAACTTGGTAATTTTCACCAGGTAATGTAGAAATATGAACAAGGGCACTTGAAGAAGTTTCTAATTCTACAAAAAAACCAAACTTTTTAATACTCACAATTTGTGCCTTAAAAATTTCTTCTTTTTTATTGTCATAAAATTCAGCAGATTTCATAGCAAAAACATTTCTCTCAAGTTCAATTGCTTTTTGCTCGCTAACAGAATTAGCCGCTGCTACTGAAGGTAAAATTTCTTTAAAATAATTACTTTTATCTTTGTTTTTATCAAAAATTATTTCTCTAATAATTCGATGCAAAATAAGATCAGGATATCTTCTTATAGGGCTTGTAAAATGACTGTAAAATTTAGATGCAAGTCCAAAATGACCAATATTTTTTTCTGAATAAATTGCTTTATGCATTGTTCTTAAAAAATTAATTTTGATAAAATTATCAAATTTATAATTTTTAATTTTATTAATGCTATTTGCAAAATCAACTGGATCATCTGATGAATCAACTTTTACATTAATATCTAAAACTTGTAAAACATTATTTAATTGATTAATTTTTTCATCTGAAGGAGCTTCGTGAATTCTATAAATATTTGGAATATTTTTATTAAATAAAAATTCTGCAACATTCTCATTAGCTCTAACCATAAAATCTTCAATCATAGCCTCGCTTTTACCAGAATTTTTAATTAAAATATCGGCTGTTTTACCTCGATCATCTAAAATTAATTCTGGCTCTTGAACTGCAAAATCAATATATCCTTCATGATTTTTTTTATATCTAATAATTTGTGATAATTCATCAGCATTATTCAATAATTCATCAATTTCAAAATTAAAATTGTAATTTTTGGAATAATATTGATTAACTTTTTCATAAGTTAATCTAGCTTTAGAATTAATAATTGAAGGATAAATTTTAACTCATAAATTATTTCCATTTTGATCGATTTCACACTCCATAGTAATAGTTAATCTATCAACATTAGGATTTAATGAACAAATACCATTAGAAAGTTCAAAAGGAAGCATGGGAATAACTTTGTGTGGTAAATAAACAGATACACCTCTTTTTTTAGCTTCTAAATCAATTTGATCACCATCTTTTACATAATGACTTACATCAGCTATATGAACGCCTAAAATAAAAGTATTATTCTCAGTTTTTTTAATACTTATAGCATCATCAAAATCTTTTGTTTTTTCACCGTCAATTGTAACAATGGTTTCATTTCTTAAATCAATTCGATTTTTTAAATCATTTAAATTAACTTCGCTAGGAAGAGTTTTTGCATATGTTTCTATTTCTTTTGAAAAACTATTTGATAAATTTGATGAATCAATAGCAATTTCCATATCAACAAATTTTTCATTAAGTTTTCCTAATTTTTCTACTAAAGCAATTTTATAAAAATTATTTATTGTTTCTATTACTTTAATTTTAACAACATCATTTTCTTCAAATAAGTATTTTTTATTCCATTTAAATTTACCATTTATTTTTTTGTCTAAAGAAACAAAATCAAAATAAATGTCATTTTTTTCAATGTAGCCATAAAAATATTCATTAGCCCTAGTAATTATTTTATTAACAACCGCAATGTATTTTTTTTCAATTGCATTTTCTATAAATATACTAGCTGAAACTTCATCATTATTTAAAGCGTGATTTAAATATTTTTTAGGAATAAAATAAGATTCTTCATCTTTTTCAACAAAGCCATAACCTTTAAAATTAACTCTAATTTTTCCGTTAAAATCTTTAACTTTTTCTAAAATAAAATATTCATCATCTCTAGAAATAAAAATTTCATTATTACTTAAAGCTTTTCTTAAAAACCTAGAAAATTCAAGATTTTTATTTTTTGGAATTTTTAGTTCCCTTACTAAATCAAAATATTTATATTTTTTATTTGATAATTTATTTTTAATAATTTTTAAATCAAATGATTGCATATTTTAAAACAACCTGCTAATTAGAGTTAAAACCAATAATAAAAATCCGAAAAAAAACATAACTCATTTTATTATTTTTTTAAACCCTTTTTCTTTAGAAATTTTAAATAATTCCAAGTCAGATGAACCTACTAAAGCACCTGAAAAACCTTTAGAATCAGGTGACATTAAAAGGGAAACAATAATTATTACAACTGATACTAAAACTAAAATGACAATTAAAAAAACACTCATTTTTCTCCCTTTAAATAATTAAATATATTAATTAATTATAAATAAATTAATATAAAAAACAACAAATTGATTTATTAATAAAAAAAATTTGTTGTTAGTTATTAAATTATAAAATTTCAATTCCTTCTTTTTTCATTTTTTCTTTGTAATCTTTTGGTCAAAAACTTGATTGCACTTCACCAATATGTTTTTTCTCTAAAATAAACATAGAAACTCTTGATTGACCTATTCCACCACCAATTGTATAAGGAAGTTTTTTTTCTAAAATATTTTTATGATAAGGTGAAAAATTTGCTAATTCTTCTTTTGAATTAAATTTACTTTGACTTAAAATTGAATTTTCATCCACTCTAATTCCCATTGAAGATAATTCAATTGCTTTATTTAAAACATTTGAATAAACAATTAGATCACCATTTAAATTTCAATCATCATAATCAAAAGCTCTTAAAGAATGAATTAAACCTGATTTTAATTTGTGTCCAATTTGATAAATAAAAACAGCTTTTTTATCTTTAGCAATAGCACTTTCTCTTTCATTTATATTTAAATCAGGATACATATTTTCTAATTCTTGTGCAGAAATGAAAAAAACTTTATCTGCCAAATCATCAGTAAGTTGAGGATATTGTTTAACTATTTCTTTTTTAGTATTTTTCAGGGCTTCATAAATTTTATTAACAGTGTTTTTTAAAAAAACTAAGTTACGATCATTTTTATTAATAATTTTTTCTCAATCTCATTGATCAACATATAAAGAATGAATTTCATCAAATTCTTCTTCTCTTCTTACAGCGTTCATATCAGCATAAATTCCTTCATACTCTTTAAAATAATATTCTTTTAAAGCGTTTCTTTTTCATTTTGCTAATGAGTGAACTATTTCAAGCTCAACATCAGAGTTTTTAGAATAAAAACTTACTGCTTTTTCACCATTTAGCCCGTCATTTAACCCAGTTTCTTTAGCTAAAAAAAGTGGTGCCGTTACTCTTGTTAAATTTAATTTTTCCATTATATTTTCTTGGAAAATCTTTTTTAAATTTTGAATAGCTTTTTGAGTTTGTTTGATATTTAATTTTGATTTGTACATTTTTCCTTCTTTGACTTAACATAATTTATATAAAATTTAAATATAAAAATTTTAACACAAAATATTTTTAAGCTTATTTTTTTAATTGAATTTTAGTAAAATTATATAAACAAAAATAATTATATTGGGAGTAATATGACTAAAAAAAAATTAAGCTATTATGCAGCTAATTATTTTTTTAAAACTAAAAAAATAATTGAAAAATTTAATAAAGATTCAGTTATGACTTTACAATTTTTTCAAAGACATAATGATTCAATTTTAGGTGGAATGAATGAAGTTTTAAAACTTTTAAAAGAAAATACAGAAACTGATAAATATACTATTAAATATTTACCAGAAGGAACTATTATAAATGAAAAAGAAGTTGTTTTAGAACTTGAAGGAAAATATAAATATTTTGGTGTTTATGAAGGGGTTATTGATGGAATTTTAGCAAGAAATACTTCGATTGCAACAAATGCTAAAAGATGTATTGATGCGGCTAAAGGTAAAGAAATTATTTTCATGGGCGATCGTTTTGATCATTATTTAAACCAAGAAAATGATGGAATAGCTGTTGAATTAGCGGGAATTGATTCTCATTCAACTGACGCAGGTGCAAGAGGAGATAGTGCGAGAGTTTTTGGAAGCATTCCACATGCATTAATTCAAAACTTTGAAGGTGATTTAGTAAAAGTAATGCAATATTATTATGATTTATTTCCTGAAGATCCCTTAATTGCTTTAGTTGATTTTTCTAATGATGTTATTGTTGAATCATTAAAAGTTTTAAAACATTTTGGAAAAATTTTATATGGAGTAAGAGTTGATACTTCTAAAGCTGTCAAAGATAAAATGTTCAAAGAATCTGAAAATGAATATGGAGTTACTATAAATCAAATTAAAAGATTAAGAAAAGCACTGGATGAAAATGATGGTAAACATGTAAAAATTATTGTCTCTTCTGGATTTAATCCTGATAAAATAGCTGAATTTGAAAAAGCAAATGCCCCAGTTGATTCATACGGGGTTGGTGAGTATATGTTAAAAATTAATAATACTTTTAGCGCTGATGCTACTAAAGTAAATGGTAAAGAATTTGCAAAAGTAGGTAGAAAATATTCTTATAACCCTAAATTAATTGAATTAAAAAATGAATAAAACTAAAGATAAAATTATAAAAAATAGTTTAGGCTATGATAGTGATTTATATATATATCAAAATAAAAGCATGTTTAATTATTCAGTAGATACAATTTTACTAGGTAATTTTGTTAGCTTAAATCGCAAAATAAAAAATATGTTAGAAATAGGTACTAATAATGGTGCATTAGCTATTTTTGTTTCTGAAAGAAATCCTAATTTAAAAATAGATGCAGTTGAAATTCAAACAAAAGCAATTAAATTAGCTAAAAAAAATATTGAATTAAATAAAAAAAATAATATTTTTTTAATTAATGAAGATTTTAATGATTTTTATAAAAATCATGCTAAAAATCAATTAAAAAAATATGATTCAATAATTTGTAATCCTCCTTTTTATAAAATAGAAACAAATTTAAAAAAAAATAATGTTTCACAAGAGATGTTGATAGCAACCCACGAAATAAAATTAAATCTTGAACAAATAATTTCAGGAAGTGCTAAAATAATTGAGCAAAAAGGCTATTTATCATTAGTTTTACCTGTAGAAAGATTAGTAGATTGTATTTATTTATTAAAAAAATATAAATTTGAACCTAAAAGAATTCAAATGATTCATCCACGAGTTAATGAAAAAGCGATTTTGTTTTTAATTGAATCTAGATTTTTTTCAGGTTGAGGAACTCATTACGAACCAAATATTTATTTACACCCTTTAAATAAAAATTTACACACTTATACTAAAAAAGTGAAAAAATTATATAAACCAATAAAAATTAAGGAATAGTTATGCAAATTAAAAAAAAGACTTTTTTTATTACAAGCCCAATTTTTTATACTTCAGGCAACCTTCATATAGGTCATTTATACACTAATACTTTAGCATGAGTTATTAGAAATTACAAAACCTTAAATGGCTATGAAGCTAGATTTTTAACAGGTTCTGATGAACATGGTCAAAAAATACAAAAAAAAGCTTTAGAAGCTAATATGGAAACGAAAAAATATGTAGATCAACAAGTACAAAAATTTGTTGATTTATGAAATTTAGCTGAAATTGATTATGATTATTTTTCTCGTACAACCAATGAAAAACACAAAAAAATAGTCGCAAATATTTTTGAAAAATTATTGGAACAAAAAGTTATTTTTAAATCTAAATATAAAGGTTTATATTCTATAAGTTCAGAAGAATTTTTAACAACTAATCAAGCATTAGAAAAAAATGGTAAATATTTTCATCCTACAAGTCAAGATGAATTAGTAGAAATAGAAGAAGAGACATATTTTTTCAAAATGTCAAAATTTGAAAAATGGTTAATTGATTATTGAAAAGAAAAAAATGATTTAATTTTTCCAAAACAAATAATTACAGAATTGTTAAATAATTTTATTGAAAAAAAATTAGAAGATTTATCTGTAACTAGAATTTCATTTGATTGAGGAATTAAGGTTCCATCTGATAAAAAACACGTAATTTATGTTTGATTAGACGCTTTATTTAATTATATTAGTGCACTAAATTATGGCTTAACAAACAATGATGATTATTTAAAATTTTGGGAAAATGGTGATGAAAAAGTTCACTTACTTGGTAAAGAAATCTCAAGGTTTCATTGTATATATTGACCAATATTCTTAAAAGCTTTAGACATTCCACAACCTAGCAAAATAATTGTGCATGGTTTGATAAATGATGCACAAGGAAGAAAAATGTCTAAAAGCTTAAATAATGTTATAGATCCAATTGATTTATTAAAAAAATATGGACCTGAAGTTGTTAAATTTTATTTAAGTACACAATTATCAATAACATCTGATTCTAAATTTGATGAAGAACATTTAAAAAGTGTATACAATTCACAACTTTCAAATAATTATGGTAATTTATTTTCTAGAACATTGGCTATGATCGAACAGTCATTTAGCGAAAGAAATGTAAAATTTAAAGAAAATTTATTAACACAAGCTGAAAATACAATATTCGAAAGTATTTTAAATACAAAAAATAAATTTATTAATGAAATGGATGAATTTTTAATTTCAAAAGCTTTTAAAGAGGTTTTTGAACTTTCTAAACAATTAAACGGTTATATTGATTTAACAATGCCATGAACATTAAAAAATAATTTAGAAAGATTGGAAGTTATTTTAAATACTTTATTAAATGGAATTTATGCTTTAAGTGTATTTTTAAGTATTATTTTCACTAATAAAATAAAAGAAATAAAATCACAGCTACAAATTGATGAAATTACTTTAAAAAACATTGGAAATTGAAATATATTTGACAAAATAAAAATTAAAAAAGGAAATGTTTTATTTGAAAGAATTATTTAAAAATAAATTCGAAAATATTACTTGTTTTTTCTATTAAAATCCCGCCTGTTATTTTTGTATTAGGCTGGATTTTTAAATTTTTAAATTTTAACAGTGAAACATTAAAAATATCACTTTCAATATTTTTTATTTCTCTAATTTTTAAAAAAATATCCTCATTATTTTTTGAAAATTTTTTATCAATAATAATAGGAGTGTTTCTGTTGATTTTATAATAAATTTCTGAATTAATTTCAAAATTTAATTCTTTTTTTTCGTTTATTTTAATTTCGACAAAAACAATTTTTTTATGTTCCAATTTATACAAAAAAAATAAAACTAAAATAAAAACGATTGTTGTAAGAAAAATGAAAAAAATTAAAATTTTAAAGTTATAATTTTTTGACATTTATAATTCTTGAATCTTTCAATAGTTTTTTGGAATGGGATACTTCGATAAAAATTGCATCATTTTGAAAATCGTTTATTAAAAATTTTAATATTTCAAAATTTTCATTTGAAATATTTTCAAAAGCTTCATCTAATAAAATCAAATCATATTTTTGATTAAATAGTTTAAGTAAAAAAATTATTTGTTTTTGTCCTAGTGAAAAATTACTTCAATCATCTTTAATCATTTGATTTAAGTTAATATTTCACTTTTCTAATAATTCAGCCATTTTATAATACTGAATGTTTTGAAAAAATGTTTTATATTTATTTGGATTTTTTTCTGTTATAAAATCAATAACAGAAACATTAATTGAAGGAATTGAATTAGAAATATATAAAATTTTTTTCCTTAATTCATTTTTATCTAAAAATTCTAAATCTAAATTATTAAATTTTAAACCTTTTTCTATTTCTAAATCTAAATTTAAAATTTTCAATAAAGTACTTTTTCCACTTCCGTTATTTCCTATAACAACACAATTATCATGTATTTCTAATTTATTTATTTTTAGACTTGTTTTTATATTGTTGTATTTATAATCAATATTTTCTAATTTTAAAAAGTTGATTTTTTCTAAATTATTTTCACCATTGTTTTCTTTAGGTAAAAATAAAATAAATTTTAACATTTCATAATCATTAATAAAAATAGGATAAGAAAGAATTAAATCAGTTAAATTATTTAATGGATTTAAAAAATTGGAAATAAATGTTATAAATAAAAGCATTGTGCCAATTTCTATTTGTTTATTTAAAACAAACAAACTAGAAATAAAAATACTAATTATTGGTAAAAATTCGGTAATTAAATTTTTAAAATTTTGGAAAAAATAACTTACTTTTCAAACAAAATTCTCTTGTTTCTTAAAATTTTCAATTTTATTTTTTAAGTTAAAATTTAATAATTTATATACATCATTATTTTTTAGTTTCCCTATATTTTTTACAATATCAAACAAACTTGAATTTAATTCACTACTTTTTTTACTCAAATCATTATATTTTGAGTTTATAAATTTCTTATAAAAATAACTTGCTAAAATAAAAATTATTCCAACAGAAAAGGTTAATAAAAAAAGATATTTATTAATATAAAATAAAATTATTGTAGAAAAAATAAAACTAATTAAGTCTCCGAAAAATATATATAAAAATTTTGAACAATAAGATGAAAAATTAGAAATCAATGAAAATCTTTTTATATAATCAGATATTTCTAATTTTATTAATTGAGAATTTTGTGAGTTTTTTAATGAAAACAAAAAATTTTCTAAAATTTTATTTTCAATACTATCTTGTAATTTTTTAATGTAAATATTTTTTATTAAATTTTGAATAAATTTAAAAATAAAAATCCAGCTAAAAAGTATTGTAATTTTTATTAAAAGGTTTTTATCATTAAAAGGCAAAATTTTTTCGACTACATTTTTTAAAAAAAAAGCACTTGCAAAATGCAAAATTGAAACAATAAAAATTGAAAAAAATAAAAAATAATGCTCTTTTTCATTTATAAAATTAAAAATTCAATTTTTTTGAAATTTAACATTTGGATTGAATATTTTATTTGGAAAAATTATTATGTTAATAAACATTTTTTCAAAATCATCTATTTTAATTTTTCTATTTCCAATCAACGGATCTGCTATATAAAAAAAATTTTTATCTTTGCTTTTTAAAATTATATAATGATTAACATCTTTTTCGTTAATTAGTAAAATTACTGGTTGTTCTAATTTTTCATTTTTTAAAGTTTCAAAATCTATATTATAAGCTTCAAGTTCTATGCCTCATTTAATTGCTAAATGTTGTAAATTTTTGATAACTATTCCATCATTATCAAAAAAAGCTGTTTTTTTTAATTCTGAAATTGGAATTCATTTTTTATTGTAATGATAAAAAAGTGATTGAAAAACAACTAAGCCACAATCCTTTACATCATTTTGTTTTTTGATCTTCATATTATTTAATAGATTTTTTTTAAAAAAAGATCAATAAAAAAAATAATATAAGAAAAATAAATTTTAAAAAAATTTTTTAATATAAAAAAACAAAATTAAAATATGTATTTTTTAAAAAAACTATATATAAAAATACTCCCACATTTTAATTTTAAAATGTAAGAGTACTAAAAATAAATTTATTTTAAAATTAGTTCATTTTTATCTTAAAAATAAGTTTAGAAACATTTCTATTAGCTTCTACTATTTTTGGTCCATGAGCTTCTAGAGGAAAAAAGAATACAAATTCATTACTGTTTAATTTCATTGATATTCTTTGGGTTGTTAAATGAAATAACTTCATTTCGATATTAGGATCATATTCTTTATAAACAGAATTTAGTTCTTCTTTTTGAGCATAATAAATAGTTTCTTTTGGATCAACCACTATATGTAAATCAGCATATTTATGATGTATTTCATATAAACCATTTTCTAAAGAATATCCTTCAAGAGGAGCTTTTACTACGAATAATTCATCACCATCAATTAAAGTTTTTCCTTCTTTAATTGTTTCAAGTGAATTATTTTTAATTCAGTTAATTGCTTTATCTAAATTAGGATGGATGTTTTTATAACGTTCTAAATTACTTAATTTATCTAAAATCATATAACTCCTTTATAAATTAACAATTAATCATAAAAGAAAAATACCAAAAACGGTATTTTTACTTAATATTATTTTATCATTTAACAATATCAATTGATTTTTTAATTACATCAATAGAATTGTCAAATTTAGCTTTTTCTTTAGAATTTAAATCAATTTCAAGAACTCTTTCAATTCCTTCAGCACCTAAAATAGCTGGTACACCTGCAACAACGTCGTTATAACCATATTCACCTTTTAGTAATACACCAACTGGTAAAACTATTTTTGCATCTGCTTGAATTGATCTAACTATTTTAGCTAAACAAGCTCCAATTCCTCAAAATGTAGCTCTTTTTCTTTCAATAATTTTATAAGCTTTTCTAGAAACTGGATATTCCACTTCTTGCTCGTAGTTTTCAGCATTTATTTTTGCAACGTTTTCAAATTTTGAAAATGGCAATCCTGCAATTCTAAACCCTGAAAAGTTTACTAATGAAGAATCTCCGTGTTCTCCTAAAACATATGCCTCAACACTATCTGTGGAAACTCCAGTTCTTTGTGATAATAAAAATCTTAATCTTGAAGTATCTAGAATTGTTCCAGAACCAATAACTTTTTTAGGATCGAATCCTGTTTCTTTAATATAAACTCAAGTAATAATATCAACTGGATTTGAAGCAATAATAGTAATTCCTTTAAACCCATTTGCTTTAACTTGTCTTGCTATATTTCTCATAACTTCAGCGTTATCTTTAACCATTTCCAATCTAGTTTCACCTGGTTTTTGTGGTCTACCTGCAGTTATAACAATAAAATCAGCATCTTTTACATCTTTGTAATCAGCTGCATAAACTTTGTATGGTCTAACAGATGGAAAAATAACATCTTCAAAGTCTAAAACATTCCCATCTCTTGGGCCTTCAAATTGGTCAATTAGTCCATATTCTGCAGCTAATCCTTGATTAATGCTAGAGTATACAAAAGCTGTTCCAACAGCGCCTGTTCCTATTAAAATAATTTTTGTTGATTTCATAATAATTCCTTTCAATTTTTTTATTAAAAATCAAAAAAATTATTTCACTTTTATTAAAAGTTTTCAAATTAATAAATTATTTAGTTCTTTTAAATTTAAAAAATTAAATTTATTTTTTCTTTTTTTTATTTTTTTGAAGTTTAAATTTTATAAAGTGATATAATGCAAATATGAATTCAGTAAATTTTTGAGCAAAATCATTTAAACAAACTTTTTCAAAAGAAGAAAAACTTTTGAAAAACAGAATGTTAGCTTATTCACTTGGATGATTTTCATTAGGTTTAACAATTACATTTTTATTTAACTTTATCATTTTAGCAACTAGTCCTATTTTCAATGCTTATACATCATTAATTGGAAGATTATTTTCAAGTAGTATTACAACTATTTTCTTTCTCATTATAACTTTTGTATTTGAAATAGCTTTATTGACATATATATCAAGGGTTAGAATTCGTAAAAAACTTATAAATATAATATTAGCTTATTTTGCTTTTATATTAGTACATACTTTTCTAATTCCAATGTTTATAATTTTTTCTTATCATTATTCACTTATATCAGAAAATGGTTTAAATTTTGTAACTAGATTATTTATTGCTTTATTAGTTCCTACTATTTCTATTGCTATTTTTGGATTTTTAGGATATTTTAATGTTATTGATTTTTCTAAATTAATGCCTTTTGCAATTTTGGGTTCAATAGTAATTATAATTATGGCACTAATTAGTTATTTTATTTCTTATAATACTATTTTTACAATAATTTCTGTAATAAGTATTTTAATTGCTTGAATATATATAGGATTTGGGTTTCAACAAATATCAAATCAAGCTAATTTCATTCTTCAACAAGATATGTCGATCGAAGAGAAAAAAAGACAAATGCTTAAACACTCTATTTATTGAGGGTTGTGAATTTTAATGATGTTTATTAAAATATTTATTAATATGCTAAGATTAACACAAAAAAATTAAAATAACTTGCTAATATGCAAGTTTTTTTATTTTATTTTTTTAATAATATATAAATTGTAAACTTAGTAAAGTTTGTATTTTGAAAATAAAAATAACAATTAAATTTATTTGTAAAGTTTATAATTTAATTATGAAAGCATATATTAATGGAAAAATTTGAATTGAAAAAAATAATTTTAAACAAGCTTTTATTGTTAAAGGGCAAAAAATATTTTTTGTAGGTACAAATGAAGAAGTTTTAAGTTATAAACTTAAAACAATAATTGATTTAAATAAAAAATTAGTTTTACCTGGTTTGATGGATAGTCATGTGCATTTTTATTTTGCAGCTAAATATGATTCATATTTAGATTTATCACAAGTTAAAAATCATAAAGAATTAATTGAACAAATTTTAAAATTTCAAAAAAAACATAATTTTAAAGAGGATGATGTTTTGATTGGGTATGATTGACATGAAACTCAATTTGAAGAGAAAACCATTTTTTCTAAAGATTTACTTGATGAACATTTTCCAAATATTTCAATATTTTTATGAAGAAAATCATATCATTCAGCATTTGCTAATACTCATGCATTAAAAAGATTAGGTATTTATTATAAAAATGCCAAATATGAAAAAAGCTATATTGAATTAGATGATAATAAAATGCCAACAGGTTTTTTAAAAGAAAAAATTTGTTACAAAGTTGATGATTTAATTTCAGAAGAAAGAAATATTCAATATAAAAAAGATTTTTTAAAGTCAATAAAATTAGCTAATAATTTGGGAATAACAGGTATTTTTACTTGCGATTTAAGAAATGATAATTGAAAAAAAGATTTAAAAACTTTTGAAGAGATTAATAATAAAAATAAATTATCACTTGAAGTTGCTCATCAGTTATGATTAACTGAAGATAAATGATTAGATGATTTTTTAGTAAAATTACCTTCAGTTAAACTCAAGAAAAATAATCATAAATTAAGAGCAATAAAGGTTTTTGCTGATGGTGTTTTTACAAATAATACAATTAACTTAAAAAATGAAAATAAAATTGATCACTTGTTTATTGATAAAGATAACTTTAGTAATTTTGTAAAAAAAATTAATTCACATAATTTAAGTGTTGTTTCTCATTCTATTGGGGATTTAACAAGTGAAATTGTAGTAAAAAATTATGCAAAATCTGATAAAAATAATATCAATAGAAATGGGCTAATTCATAGTGATGTTATGAATGATGAGCTTATAAATTTAATTAAAAAAAATAATATTTATTTATCACTACAACCTTGTTTTTTAAATAAAGATATGAATTTAGAAAATAACTTAGAAATTTCTCCATATAAAAAAATGTTTAAAAATAAATTAAATATATCATTTGGAACTGATTGAAAAGTTTGTGATCTAAATCCATGAAAAAACATTTTTTGAGCAATAAATCATCCAATAAAGGAACATAGAATAAAATTATATCAAGCTCTAGAAGCATACACACTAGGCACTGCAAAATATATGAAAATTGATAATAAAGTTGGAAAGATAGAAAAAAATTATTATGCTAATTTCATTATTTTAGAAAAAAATATTTTTAAAATTAATAAAAAAGATATAAGTGATGCAAAAGTTATTGCAACATTTTTTAGAGGAAAAAAAGTTTAAAAATAAAAACTATAACTATAATTAAAGATTTTTATCATTAACCTATAATTATATCATAATAATTTTAAAAAGTCATTTTTTAGCAAAAATATACGATTAAAAAAATAAATTTCAAATAAATATCTTTTTTTTTTTTTTGTGTTAAACTTTTAAAATATTAATAAATAATATATAAAAATAATAATATATTCATTAATAATTTTTATGGTTAATAATTATCAAATATTTATTATTTTATATATTTATATAGAGGTTAAAAATGAAAATATTAAAAGTTAAAAAAAATAGAAATGCTCTTATTATTGTAACTACAATAGCAACTGTAGTTACTTTATCATCTTTTACATATTATTCATTTACATCTATTAATTCAAAAAATCTTTTTTTAGATTTAAAACAAGATAATTTTCGAAATTTTAAACCTATTGATTTAAAAATTAATAAAGATTTTAATGATGCTAATCAAAAAATAAAAGATAGTATTACAGATATTAATTTAAAAAATTTACCAGATGATAGACAAAAAGAAATAATTAATGTTGAATTAGAAAAACAAAAAATTGAGGAAATAACACCTATTGAAAAAGAAAAGCCAGAATTACCTCCTATTAAAAAAGAAGAGCCTAAAACACCGCCAGTAGATATTGATTTTAACGATATAGAACTTAAACCTGGAGAAGTAAAACAACAATTGGAATTTGAAGGCTTAAATATAAATGCAATTGTTAAACCACAACCTGAAAGAAAAATTTCAGAATATGATAAAACAAATAAATTAAATAATAGGATTGAATATATTGCAATAACTACACCTGATTTAATTAGTATTGAAGTTACTGAAGAAATTAGACAAAAAAATATTACTAACGCTGTAAAAGATTTAAAAACCAATTTAGTCCCATCAATTCTAGAAAGTATTCAAACAGAAGATACTCCGACTTATTCATTAGAAGATGCAGTAGGTGGAAATGCTACAAATTTTTATACTTCTATTGTAGAAAAATATAAAAGATTAATTGATGGACCTAATTTACAACACTTTCTTGTTGATGGCTTTACGATGGCTGATGTTGAAAAATTAAGACAAAAAAGAGATGAAAAACTAAAAAAACTTGAAGAACATAAAAAAAATAATCCAGGCGCTTGTTATTATGGACCTGGCTGCTACGAAGGAAATGTTAAAGGAGCTAAGGAAGCTTTTTATTTAAGAGTTATTGTTAAATTAGATCAAAGTAAATTTAATAAATTAACTGAAAAAACAGAAAAAGAATTACGTGAAGGTTATGTCATTGATCAAGATAATTCTAATGTTTATATTGATGAAAATGGTGCATTAGATTCTTTCACTAAAACACCGATTATAAATGCAACACAAACAACTTACGCACGTGATAATAGTGAAAAAAGAGCTTTTGGTTATTCAGATTATTATGGAAGATCTCCCGATTCTATTTCTAGCGGTAAAATCCCTGGATGAACTGATACTGATGTTACCCAATCTGCAGAATATCAAAAATATAATGTTTCAAATAGTGATGGAATTCAAATTCAAAAATTAACAAGAGATAAAAAATCAGATCAATTTAGAAATGAAGGAATAAGAGTAATAATTGATGCTTCTAATCCAAGTGGTTATCAAAAAACATTAAAACTAATTCAAGAATTAAAAGCCGATAATAAAGAAATTACTTCATATCAAATTAAAAATATGGGTAAAAATGATGCTAATCAAAAATTTAAAGAAATTTTAGAGGCTCTTCCTGATAAATTGCCACAATTAGAATTATTTTTTATCACCACAAATACTTCTTCATTAATAGCGTTAGAAAATAAAGAAATTGATGAACTTGGAATATTTACAGTTGGAACCCCGGGAAAAGCATTAGATGATGATTATAGTATTAATCCATTAGCTTTAAGAAATGTAGCTTGAGTTAACACAATTGATTATAATGCTTCTTCTTCATTTGGAAATAATCCAAACATCGCTTCAAGAATTGTTTTTGATTCATTAGCTTTCGAAAATGATGATTATAAAGAAAATGAATCTGATCCTTATAAAAGAATTAATGACGGTTTAAGATTAGCTTATTGAGTTAGAAATAATGAAAAAGTTTTTCAAGGAGGTTTTGGTCCAGGACTTAAACCTGATCATGATGAACAAAATAATAGTTACCCACAAGGTTTAGATTTATCAAGAGTGAAAAAACTTAAATCATTAAAAGGATTAAAATTCCATGATGAACAAAAAACATCGAATGCTAAATCAAGGAAATTAAGAAGATTAGTTTTATATAATGATAATTCAGCATTTGAAATATCAATTGCAGAATTAAATCAATCTAATTTTGCTTCTGTTTTAGTAACAGAACAACCTCAAATGCCAAAAACAAAAATTTTATTTAGCAATGGTAATATAACAAATAAACTTAAAATTACTAATAGCGAAAATGTAACTTTAACTTCAGAAGGAATAAGTAATTTAAATGTTTTTCTAGAATATGCAGAAAGTATTCAGAAAAAAATTGTTGTTGATGATATAAATGTTAAAAATAGTTTAAATGGCTTTAGCGTTACTGTTGAAGATAAAGAATTAGAAACTACATAGGTGATAAAATGAAAAAAAAATTACTTTTACTTACAAATTTATTAACAATAACGCCTTTTAGCATTATTGCATGTTCAAATAATCAAACTAATCCTGAACCAAGTTTGCCTAACCCTAATCCAATAAACATTAATCCAAATCCAATTACTGAAAAAATAAATTTTTCATTTACAAATGATTTTGGACAAGTTGTAGATAAAGCTGAATTATATGCAGGAGATATAAAAGTCGCTAATGTTAAAGCTAGTTCAGAATCAATACAAATAGTTAATATTATTTATGATCAAGATGCAAATGGTAATTCTATTTCCAATTTAACTGGAAAATTAACAATTGTTTATAGAGATAAAAATTCTAATGTAAACAAACAATTAGAAGTTAGCGACTTTAAAAAGAATTTTATAAATGCGGGAAGTAGTGGGGTTATCCAATCAAATATAACCGATTCTGTAAGTTTAAATTCAGAAGAATTAAAAAAATGAAAAGATGCTTCTTTAAAAGATAGATATAAATTAAGTTCACCTAAATATTTAAACGTTTTAAAAAATCAATTAACAGCTAATGGCCAAGTTGATCTTAAAGAGATTAGGAAAAATACAACAATTACTGATGCTAAAAAAGAAGAATTTAATCAAAAAGCAGATAAATTAAATATTGATAACTGAGATGATTTATATCTAAAAGGTTTTAGCGTTCCTAATTATGATGATGCAGGGAATTTTAAAGGATTAAAAATTAAAGAGGGAAGCGGAATAGTTGTAGGTCCTTCCTGAGTAGATGCAAGAAATAGGGATAATCATAAACTTTCAGGACTAGCAAGAATGCTTGTTTCAGAAGAATATAAAACAGCAGCACTTCAAACTTTAAGTATTACTATTTCAAATAAAGATACAAATGATCCAAATACTTCATCTCAAGAAACTGGAACAATGTGAATTTTAGATTATGAAATTCCTAAAGATAGTTCAAAATACCCTACTAAATGATATTTTGCAACTAATTTACACGTAGCTAAAAAATTCAATGAAAGTACATCTTCAATTTTTTTAAGATGACTTAAACCAGAAAGGGCTAATTTATTTACTAAATATAAAATTGTCGAGCAAGATGATTCGTTTTATCGTAAAGGATTTGAAATTAAAAATAGCACAACAAATGAAAAAGCAGTAAAAGTTGTTTATGAAGCAAAAGATTATTTAAATGCTAATTATGGTGAATATTTAGAAACTGAACAAAAAACTAAAATTTTAAATATTTTAAAATATAAAAAAGTTTTAAATTTGATTATATCTAATTTAAATAATTATTTATCTTCTCAAAATATAGAAAATAATGAAGATAAAAAACAAAAATTAATAAGAGAAAAAATAGAAAATATTGATAATTCATTAAAAAATTGAAATATTGCAAATATTACAAACGATATTGATGAATTAAAAATGAAAATTAATAATTTTAGTAGTTCTATTGATGTAAATACTGATAATATTACAGTGCAGAGTGAAATTCAAGAATCAGCTGAATTTGCTGTTATCGAAATCGATTTTAGTAAATTAAATACTAATGAAGTAGGAGAAGGAAAATTCGCTAAAGATTTTTATGAATTAGCCAAATTAGTTACTAATGATTATTATAATAATAAAGATAAACACATTAAATTTTTAGCAAAAACTTATTTAGAAGATTATAGTCAAATTCAAGATAAAATTTATACAAATGAGCAAAATCAAAATTATAATGAAAATCATGATAATTTATTTGTAGTTGGATATCCAAGAGCTGATGAAGATTACTTTTTAGATCAGTATAAAGATTCAGCACAATTAGAAAAAGAAAAAGCAAGCTATTCATTATGAACTAATGCGGATTATAGATTATATGAGCAAAGTCAAGAAGATGAAAATAGTTTAAGTAAAGATGCTGAAAATAAAAAGAAAAATTCTAACAATAATTTATCATATAATATTGGTTATAGATCTTTTATCGATAAACCAGGAATTAGCGATTTATTTATTTCTGTTCCTAAAAATAGGAATTTTTTATATGAACACAATGATGGTAATTCTTATTTAGCATCTGGACTTAATTATGTGATTAGACAATATTCGCCATTTGGAGGAGCATCAGGATCATCTGTTAGAAATCAAAATAATGAATTAGTGGGAATTTATCATACAAGTGCAAATCAAACAGCGAAAACAGGATTAGCTACAGCTTTTAGATCAAACGGTTATAATTATGATGGTTTATTTGGAACATATAATCTTCCTCAATATGATCTTATTTATGGAGGAGGAAAAGACCAAAAATCCTCTTATCGTGAAGCTTTGAAAGAACTTTATAAAAACTCTGATTTTAAAACAAATTTATTCCCTAACGGTTTAGATAAAATTGATGATAAATTTAAATTTAACAATGAAAAGAAAGATAAACAATAAAAATGTCGAATATACATTTTAAACAAAATAATTTATTTTTTAAATTAATAAATAATAAAAATTTTTATTATTTATTTTTTAAATATTTATTAATAATATTTTTATTTTTAGGTACTTTCTTTATTTTTTCTTTTTCTGATAAAGCTATTTTTATTAATTTAGAATTTAAAAATGTATTATTTGATTTTAGTATTTATAAAAATCAGTTAATTAACTTAATTATTTTATTAAAAACAACGGTTTTATTATTTATTTTTTATTCTTCCTTTATTAAAAATTTTCTTAATTTAAACAATTATAAAGAAACAATAAAAAAATATAAAATTTGGTTTTTGGGCTATATATTTTTTACTTTTACAAGTTTTATTTTAATTTTTGTTTTATATAATCCAAAAGATTTTGAAAAATCTGAAATTACTATTAATTCTTTAAACAAAACACTTTATACTAATATCCTTTTATTTCTATATATTTTATACAATTCAATTTTTAAATTTTATTCTTGATATTTAAATTTAAAAATAAATCCTTTATCAGCTGTAAAAAAATGAATGGTTATAATTAGTGTTGCAAGTGAATTAATTTTATTTTTATTTTACTTTATTTTAATTTTTATTTTTATTAAAAATAACGATTTAAATTCAGAAAATATAGCAAAGGAAATATTTGTTAATAATAAAATTTATGTTTTTATTAGTCGACTTTTTTATACAAACAATTTTTTTAATAACTTTTTAATTTTTGTTTTTTCTCTTCTTTTAACAATGATTTCTATATTTATCAATATAGATAAAATATATTTAACTATTACTAAACAATTACCTAAAAAATATTTTAAAAATATAACAATAGTTTTAACCACAATAATTTTTGCTTTCTTTTTTAACTTTATTATTAATTTAATAAAAACAAAAAATAATAATTCAATTTATGAAGCAAATGATAATTTTAATTTTTTAAATATTTTTATTTATCTATTTTTAGCTTTATTATTAATTTTTTTATTTATCTTTATAAAAATTTATTTTAAAAAAATCATAAATACTTTTTTAAGTAAAACAATCTTATACATTGTATTTCAAATAACATTATGAACTATAACTTTTATAATATTGATTTTAAATAATAGCGAGATAAATAGGTTTAATTTTATTTATTTATTAAGTAGTTTTTTTTCATTAATATTAATTTTCATTTATTTTTGAAAAGATAAATTTAATTCTAATATCCCGATATTTATTACTAATATTTTTTTGATAAATATTTTATTGATTATTGCTATTGAGAATTTAAATTTCATTATTATTAATGAAAGCAATAACTTTATTTTAGAAACGATAAGCGAATATTTTAGCTTTAGCGAAATCATGATTATTAGTATTATTTTATTATGAATTATTTATTTAATTGCAATTTCAATTGAACTTTTAATCATTAAAATAAAAATTTTTAAAAATAAAAAAAATATAAAAACAGAAAGTAAAAAAATGGTGTAAAAAATGAAAATAAAATTTTTTAATTCTAAAAAAAAGAATGAAATTGAACTTAATACTTATTCATTAAATAAAGATTTTGAAGAGGCAAAAAAAGATTCTGATTTTATTTCTTATAATCGTTTTATTTCTACTGTTTTATTCAAATCTGATATTGGTTTTGAAAGTGAAGTTTATAAAAAATTTAAATCCCAATATGAAATGGCAATTGAAAAAAAATTTAGTATTTCATTTGATAAATTTAATATCATATTTACATTAGATAAACTAACAAATGAATTATTAGTTCCTGCTATAAGTTCAGTTCCTAATGCAACGAAAGATTTTATAAATTTTAAAACTCCTCAGCAACTAACAACAAATTCAATTTTTTATAGCAATTTAAATAAAGAAATAATTATTTTAATAAATCAAAAATTTAAAATAGAAATTTTTCCTAATATGATTTTGATTTTTTCTCCATTTTCAAATACTTTTAAATTAATTTTTAATTATAAATTAATAAATAAGGCAAGCCTATAATGCACATAAAAAAAATTATTAAAAAGCAAGAAAATTTAGAAAAAATTTTTAAAAAAGCTAATAGCGAAAAAAATATTTTACTTATTACAATATTAAAATTAAATAATCAATTAAGTTTTTTTGCGAGAAATGCTTTTTTTAATAAAGAATCAATTCAAAAAATTTCTGACTTATACAATATTGACAATGAATTTGTTAAAAGAAGAAAAAATAATTTGTTTTTTTGAAATAAAAAAATGAATAAACAACGTGAACTTTGAATATATTTGAAAGAAAAGCAAAAATATAATGTTGATTCATATTCTAGATATGAAAAAATTATTCTAGAAAATATAAAAACAAAAAATATTGATTTTATCGCTTTAAACAATGAAGCAAAATTATTTTTAGAAAAAAATAATTTAAATATACTTAAAATTTTCGAAACATCTGATAAAAATTTATCTGTTTTTTTAACAACTACTATTAAATATTTATATTTAAAAAATAATTATTCAAAAGTTAATTTTATTTTAAATTCAAATAAAAATCATTCTGGTTATTTTACAATTTTACCTTTAGAAGATTTTGACATAACACAATTTAAAATCGAAGATATAAGAACGATAAATAAAAAAATAAGTGACTATAGTATTTATCCTAATGTTAATACTTTTATAAAGAACTCAATCGACACTTATATAAAGAATTCTATTAATTCACTTATTATTGAATCAAAATTTTATGATGCAAAAAACAACTTAGTTAAATACAATAAAATTATTAAAGAATTAGAACAAAAACTTTTTTTAATTAAAAGGCAAATTATCAAAATTAAAAGAGAAAAAGAATTAGAAGAAATTTTAATGATTACCAAAAACAATAATAAATTAAGCCTTTATGAAAAAGGAAAAAACGATTATGAATAACAAAAAAAATATTTTATCTAAAATAATTATTTATTTTGCAAATAATGAAAAAAAAGTTTTTTGAAATTCAGAATTATTTTTGTATAACAATGAAGAATTAAAATGATTTAATTTAAATAATACATCTCTTGCTAGTTTTGATTATATTTTCATAAATATAGTTGATAGCAAATTGAATAAGAAAAATTACATTTTTTTAGAAAAATGTGATTTAATAAATGAAAACAATGAAGTTATTATTTTTAATTCAAGTATCAAAAACAACTATAGTGAAGTAAACAATTATACAAATAAAAAAGATTTAATTAAAACCCTTAAAAAAGAATTAAATTATTTATTATTATTAAATAAATTAGAAAATTCAATTGATAATTTAATAAAAATGGAAAATATTAAGTCACAAATTTATTTATATGAAGTTTCTAACTATTTAAAAATAGAAAGGATGAAATAAATATGTTTAAAAAGATTAAAAAAAATCTAGTAAAATTTGCATCACTTTCTGTTATTCCTGCTATTATTCCATTTATAAGTTTGAGTGTTGATGTTGGTGAACTTGATTATAAAAATGAAATTAAACAAATGTTTTTAAAAGCAATTGATGGGGCTATTGAAAGAATTGAAAAATTAAAATTAGAAGAAACAAATAACACAGAAAAAATTGATTTTAATGTTCGTTTTTCAAATCTTTTTTATTATGAAAATCTTTTACTTTTTTTAAAAGCTAATAAAGAAAATATTGCTTCTAATCCGTCTGAATATGGTTTTAATACAATTTTTTTCAACAATATTTTTGAAAAAGATAATTATAATTTTTCAGATATTAAATTTAATGATAATGAATATAAAAAAGTTATTTCATTATCAAATAATGATAAAAATTATGATTATAATCCCTTTTTCAAAAATAATGATTCACAAACTAATGTTGAAGTAGATAAAAAAAATAATATTAAAAATGAAGAATTTAAAACTATTTTAACAAGATATGGTAATAAATTAATACAAGAATTTTTTGAAATTGTTTTCAATAAAGATGATATTTTAATTATAAAAGAAGAAGAAATCTTAAAGTTCCAAACATTAAAACAGGATGATGGTAAAGAAATTTCAACTGTTGTTCCGAATTTTTTTCAAGAATCAGAAATAAATAATTTTAACGAATATATCGCTAGCAAATATCAAAGAAGATTTATTGAATTTGATATAAAGCAAAATTTCATTGATGAAAATGAAGAACAAGAAAAAGAAGAAGAGAAAAAAGAAGAAACGGAAGACAAAGGTGAACTTGCACCAGAATTTGAAGAAATTTTACAAACCAACCCTAGTTTAAAAGCTGATGTGATTGATACAGAAATATTAACAAACGTTGAACGTTTAAGAATTTTAACTCCTTTTGTTAATCCTGAACATTTATCTAAATCATTTGTAGAATTAAAAAATAGTTTTAATTCATATAATGGTGAAAATAAATCGGAAAATTTTTTCTTTTTTGATAATCCTATTCTAACTAAGTATAAATATGAAGTTACAGAAATAAACGAAATATCTAGTGATGGTAATTTGCTAGATTTAACAATTGAAATTAAAGATATTAGTGATCCATTAAAAAATAGAAAATATAAAGGGAAAATTAATAAAACTAATGTTTCAACTAATTATCAGACTATTTTCAAAAAAAGCATTGATGTTATAGAAAATATTTATTTAGACATTTATGATAAGTTAGAAATTGGAAAAGAAATGGATTTTTCAAAAATTTTTTCTGGCTCATTAAAAAATCAATTGTTTAATTTGATTATAAATTCAGCTAATAATTTTTATTATGAAAATGATAAAAATGAAACATCAACTGAAAGATTTGCCGAAGTTAAAAAACTCTTTTTTGCTAATTATGAAAAACAATTTTTAAAGCAAAACATTATTTCTGAAAATGAAATAAGGAAATTTGAAAGTGACTGAAAAGAATTTTATATAAATAGTCTTAAAGCGTTTAAATTTGAAAAAGAAAATGGACTTAATTTCTTTAACCTTTTAACTTTTGGTTTTGAAAATGATGTAATGTTTTATAAAAAATTACTTGAAAAAGAAAATGAAAATAAATTAAATGAAAAATTAGAAAAATTATTTGAAATTAACCAAAAATTTGATGTTAATTTAATAAATAAGCTTTTCAATAATTTAAATAAAAATATTGCGATACAAAAAAAGCATGTTATTTCTAATTCCTTTAATACTAATAAATGATATGAAAAATATATGAATAATTTAGAGAAAATAAATAAAGATTTTAAAATAGTTTCTAAATTATTAAACCTTTCAAATATTGAAACTTCAAAACTTAATGAAGAAGATTTGAAAAATTTAAATAATGAATTTTTAGAACTTTATACTAATGCTTTAGAAAGTACAAAAATTGATAAAACTAATGAAAAATATTTTATTTTTATTTTTGGAATTCTTTTTACAATTATAGGACTTTTTTTAAGTGCAATATCATTAATAAAATATAATAGTAAAAAAATAATAAATAAACAAAATATTATTTTTATCTTTTCTTCAATATCCATAACAATATTAGGAATAATTTTAATAATTTTAAAATTTATAGGAGGAATTTTTTAAGATGGAAGCAAAAAAATTAGTTGTAAGTGCTATTTTTGATTATATTGTTGAAGTAACTGGAAATTACAATTTTAAGCAAAGACAAAATTTTACAATTTCTAATAAAACAAATATTAAAATGATGCTTATTAGTGCAAATCGTAATAAAGCTTATTTATTAGCTGATAAAAAATATTTACAAAACATTGAAATCGGTGATGAATTAATCGAAATTAATAGCAATGATTATATAATGACATCTAAAGATTTTTTTGGAAAAATTATAAATATTTTCAACCAAGAAGTTTTTCCAAAAAATCAAAATATTAGTGAAAATTTTTATAATCAAAAAAGCAAAATTTTTGTGCAAAATTCTCCTTTAATGCAAACACAAATTTTAAAAGAACAATTGTATACAGGGATTATTGCTATTGATTTATTAATACCAATTGGTAAAGGACAAAGAGAATTAATTATTGGAGATAGACAAACTGGAAAAACACATATTGCACTTAATGCAATAATTAATTCTGCTAAAAATGGAACTAAGTGTATTTATGTAGCTATTGGACAAAAAAAAGAAGATTTATCAAGAATTTATCATATTTTACAAGATAATAATGCTCTTGCTAATACTATAATTTTAGATGCTCCAGCCATTAGTGCTTATGAACAATATTTATCAATTTATGTTGGTATGGCTCATGCAGAAAATCTCTCTCATTTTCATGATGTATTAATTGTATTTGATGATTTAACTAAGCACGCTAATATTATAAGAGAAATAGCATTATTAACAGATAAACCTGTTGGAAAAGAAGCAATGCCTAGTGATGTATTTTTCTCTCATTCTTCTTTATTAGAAAGAGCTGGATTATTTTTAAATCGTAAATCCATAACAGCGCTTCCAATTTTAAAAACTGTAGATGGCGATATTACTTCTTTAATAGCTTCAAATGTTATTTCGATTACAGATGGACAAATTGTTACAAACAGTGATTTATTTAATTCTAATAATTTACCAGCTATTGATATTGAATATTCAGTTTCAAGAACTGGAGGTAGTGTTCAAAATTATGTTATTAAAAAAATAGCAGGTGAAATTGGAAAAATATATTATTCCTATAAAAAGAATTTAAAATTAGCAACATTAGACTATGAATTAAATAAAGAAACATCAGATCTATTGGCTAAAGGAAGAATGATTGAAAAAATTTTCAATCAAAGAGGTTTTTCATTATATTCTAATCGACTTATTTTATTAAGTTTAAAATTAGTTTTATGACAAACATTTAAAAATGTTAAAGATCATGAAAGAGCAATGAAATTTATTAATGTTTTAATTGATCATAATGAAATGGCTAAAAGTAGTTTTAAAAAAATTATTGAAGGTCAAAATTATGATGAAAAACTAACTCGTGATTTTTTTGCTTATGCATTAAAGCAATATAGTGATCAACTTAATTTAAACTGAGAAATTGAACTAAATAATCAATTTGTTAACTTTACCAATGATGAATGAAATAAAATATTAAAACTCACAGGAGATCGCTAATGAGTGGAAAAATAATTAGATTTGAAAATGATGTTGTAGAAGTTTATTTTTCTGAAAATGAATTACCAAAAATTAATTCAGTTTTAACAATGCATGAAAATCAAACTTTTTTAACAGTTGAAAGAATAATTAATAAAAATATTGTTAAAGCAACTATAATTAGTCAAATTAAAAATATTCAAATGTCAGATGTAGTAACAAATACTAAAAAAGCATTTTTAGTGCCTGTTGGCTCTAGTTCTGCAAATAATATTTACAATTTTTCTGGTAAACCATTACTTCCTAATCGTAATAGTAATTTAAAATATGTAGAAATGAATTCAACAATTAACAAAGAAAGAATTGTTGATGAAAAACCCCAAATAATTGAAACTGGAATTAAAGCAATTGACTTTTTCATTCCTATTATTTCTGGCTATAAACTAGGAATTTTTGGAGGAGCTGGAGTTGGTAAAACTGTTTTAATGAAAGAAATTATTTTTAATATTAATAAAAAATATACACAAAATCAAAGCTATAATGTTTTTATAGGATCAGGAGAAAGATCACGTGAAGCTATAGAGCTTTTTAATGAATTAGAAAATTCAAACTTAATGAAAAATTCAGTGATGTATATTTCAAGGATGAATGAATCAGCAGGTTCTAGAATGTCAATTGTCCCAATTGGTATAACAGCAGCTGAATATTTAAGAGATTATGAGAAAAAAAATGTTTTATTATTTATAGATAATATTTATAGATTTATTCAAGCTAAAAATGAAGTAAGTGCATCATTAGGGATTAAACCTTCAATCGGTGGTTATCAAGCTACTCTAGATAGTGATATCGCTAATATTCAAGAGAGATTATTTAAAAATAAAAATGGTTCTATAACTTCATTTCAAACTGTTTTTTTACCAATGGACGATCTTTCAGATCCTTCAGCAGTTGGAATTTTTAACTATTTAGATTCTAAATTAGTGCTCTCTCGTGAACAAAGTGCTAAAAATATTTTCCCTGCATTTGATCCGCTTGAAAGTTTTTCTAATTCTGTTGATGTAAATATAATAGGCCAAAAACATTTTAACGCTATTCTAGAAGCTAAAAAGATTTTAAAAACTTATAAAGATTTAGAAGATGTTATTTTAATTTTAGGATTTAATGAACTGGATGAAGAAAATAAAATTATTGTTAAAAAAGCTTTACAACTTGAAAACTTTTTTAGTCAGAATTTCTTTACAACTCAAGAGTTTACTAAATCACCTGGAGTTTATGTACCATTAAATGAAACAGTTGAATCTGTTATTAAAATTATTAATGGGGAATATATTAACCAAAGTCCTGAAATTTTTTCTTACGTCGGCTCAGGATTAAAAATAAAAACTGATAAAGAATTAAATTTAAAATAAAAATAAATTATTTTTAATATTTTTTAAAATAAAGATTTAAGTACAACACATTTTTGTTTGTGCTTTTTTTACATTTTTTCAATTTTTCATCATTAATTTATATTAATTGTTTTTTTAAATCTAGTAAAATTTAAATATGAAATCAAAATTCAAAAATAAATTTACTAAACTTTTTGTTTATCGTTCGGTTTGAGTGTTACACACTATCATTTCTTCAAAATAATACAAACTATATAAAAAAAAGATACAAAAAAAGATGAAAATTTATCTAAAATAATTGTTAGAAAAAAAGAAATTTTAGTTAATGAATCAAATTATAAAAATTCAATTATAGAAAAAATAAATAATACTTATCAAATTAAGCTTTTGCTTAATTATTAAGTAGAAAATAAAAATACATTAAAAAAGTGATTTAATTTTTCATATTAAAAAAACTAACTAAAAATTATCATTTAATTCTATTGTAGTTGAGACATTGGATGATGAATTTAGCGAAAAAAAATTGAAAACCAAATTTTTTTTAAAAAAACAAATTCAATTTTAAAATTGCTAATTATTCTAATAGAATTCTTGATAATGAATAAATCCATCTAATTGATTTTCAAAAGAAAATGATAAAGATTTAAAAGAAAAAATTAAAAAATGATAAGCATTTCATTTAAATGAGAAAAATTAAATATTAAAGTTAATAATGAAAGGCAAAATAATAAATTTTTCACTGATTATGATTTGGCTTTAGAAAAATGAAATAGAAATGAGTGAAAAGTTGTTAAAAATATAACTGTAATTAATAGTAATGTTGAAGTTATTGATTTTAATGTTAACGAATCTGAAAAATATAGAATAAGTGTTAAAAAATATGGTAATAATACAACAAATTTAATTGATGATATTTTAGAGGTGACTTATGTTAAAAATTAAAAAATATTAAAAACTATGTGTTTAGTTTTAACTTCAATACCATTATTATCATTTATTTCATGTAGTTATCAAAAAACCAATGAAAATAAAAATAAAGAAAAAAAATATTGAAGTTGAAAAAAAGGGAAGAGTGTGGATTTTAATGAATTGAATGAAGATGAAAAATGATTTCATAAAAATACTAAAAGATATGAAAAAGCAACAAAAAATCTAGATTCTTTATTTAAGAATTATTATAAAAAAGACAATTGGATTTATTCATTTGAGACACATTTACTTTTGGAAATAAAAAACTCCGTGATAATGAAAACTATAAATTTAAGCAAGAATTTTTAGATAAAATTTGAAATAATAATTTTTTCACTGTTAAAGATAAAAATGAATTTATAAAATATTTTGATGAAAATCATTATTCAAAAGAAAAATTCAAAAATTTAGATATTGATAAATTTTTCGAAAAATTTAACATTTTAATTTTTTATGATGAATGAGGACAAAAATTGGGTCCCAAAATAAAAACAATTCGTTTTTATAGAACGATAAATGAAAACAATAATAAAATGAATATTCAATTATTTGATTTTGATTTTATGGTGAGAGTTCAACCGGATATGATACCACTATCAGATATAATATTTTTTGCATACGATAAAAAATATAAAATCAATGTTGATGCAAGCAATTTAAGTAATTTAACTCTTGAACAAAAAGTTGAATTTTTAGAAAAAATGCAAAAAGACTATAGCAATGAATAAAATCCGAATTTTAACATAACTTTATAATAAAAAAACTTTTAATTGTACTAATTATAACCGAATTTTGAAAATAAAATCTCAAGTGCAACATATCTGTGCTTGCGTTTTTATTTTGCATTTTTTTAAATAATGAAAATATTTTTTTAGGTATATTAATTGATATTGTCTTCTAATTTTTAAATTTGTTTATTATTTAAAAAAACATTTTTCTATATATTTAATTTAATTTTTTATTTTTTTATTAATTATTTAGTTTTTTTATTTAGTTTAAAAACGCTTGAAAACTATGTATTTTAACATTAGTATTATTTTAATTCAATTAAAAGTAGGTTTAATTTAAAAAAATATTTGTTATATTTCCTTTTTTAGTTTTGAAATTAGCATAATTGGCTAGATAACTATATATATTATGTGGATTTTTTTGACACCTCTGTTAACAATTGAAACATTAACCTCTAAAATTTTCGCAATTTACCTTATTGTTTACTTTTGTAACATCTATTCAATTATTATTTTTTTACTTTTTAAAATATTGTATTTTTTTAATATAACTAGATATTAGTGTAATTATTATTAATTATACCCTCCTTTTTTGAGAGGTTTTTTTGTATAAAAAAAGTGCTATCCTCATTTAAAATTTTATTAATTTTTAAAAATTTTAAATGTGTTGCACTTATAAATGGAATTAAGAATTTTTTTTATTATTTTTATTTTTTTTATCTAACAAATAAGCTATTTCTTCATCATAAATTGGTTTATTATCTTTTCAAGGAGTTTCTAAAATAATAGGAATATTTTCAAATATAGGATCATGCACTATTTTTTTTAAAATTTCTTTTTTTATAAAACCTTCGCCAATGTTTGCGTGACGATCCTTATGAGAAGCTAAATCATTTTTGGAATCATTCAAATGAATAACTTTTAAATATTTTAAAATTTCTTTATTTTTTAGTAATTCGACAAATTCATCATATTTGTGTAAATCATAACCAGCATCTCAAATATGGCAAGTATCAAGACAAATACCTTTTCTGTCACTTTTAATATTTTCCATAATGTAAATTAATTCGTCAAAATTAGTGCCAATTTCTGTTCCTTTTCCAGACATTGTTTCAATAATAATTTCAACATTTTCAGTTTTTTCTAAAATTTCATTTATCGAACTAATTAATTGATCAACTGCTATTTTTCTTTCAAAACTTGTAAAAGCGCCTGGGTGAAGCACTAAATACTTTAAACCTAAATAATTCATCCTTTCTATTTCTTCAATTAAAAACTTTTTAGCAAAATCAGCTTTTTCAGGATTAGCAGGATTAACTATATATGGAGCGTGAACAACTATATCTTTTTGCTTTATTTTATCTTTAAAATCCCTTAAATATTCAAACAACATAAATTGATCAACATTAGCTCTTTTAGTTGTTTGGGGCGCTCCTAAATAAATCATTGCACAATTTGCATTATTTTTTAATGATTCTTCAATAGCTCCATAAAGATATTTGGGTTTTTTAAATGAAACATGTGAACCTAATTTAATCATAATAAAAATTATACATTTATTTTAAAAAAATAGCTATGTATTATACATAGCTTAAATAATAATTTAATAAACTTTAATTAATTTTTCTTTTGAATGATAATTTCCTTTTTTCTTATCTCTTTCAATGTGATAAATTTCAATTGGAATATTTCCTTCAGTGTGAAGACCTTTTTTTTGTTCACGAATAAATCTAATTATTTCTTTTTCTACATCTTCTAAGTTATGTCCTTCAGCAATAACTTTTTTTGAAGATTTTAAAATTGCTTTATATTGATACATATAGTCTCCTAAATAAATTTTATTTATTTTTTTTTATTATAATTAAATTATGATATTTTTTATTTAAAATTGTTCTAAAAATAATTAAAAAATTTTTTTTATCGTTTTTATTATTTTTTCTATCATAAATTAGTTATTTAAACATAAAATTTTGCATTTTTTAGTATAATTTTTAACAATATTTTATTATAAAGGGGTTAAAATGGCAGGACATTCTAAATGAGCGAATATAAAGCATAGAAAAGGGGCGCAAGATGCAATAAGGGGTAAAATTTTTGCAAAATTCTCCAAGGAAATAATGGTTGCAGCTGCAAAAGGAGGGCCAGATCCTGAGTCTAATTCAACTTTAAGACTTGCAATAGCAAAAGCGAAAGCCAAATCTATGCCAAAAGCTAACATTGATAAAGCAATTTCAAAAGCTACAGGAAATTCTAAAGAAGGTTCATCATTTAAAGAATTAATTTACTCTGGAACAATCACAGGAGGAGTAACTTTTTTAGTTATAGGGCTAACTGATAATATTAATAGAACAACTTCAAACATTCAATCATTATTTAAAAAGGCGAATGGTACATTAGGAAAGCAAGGAACTATTCCTTATGTTTTTGATCAATTAGGATTATTAGAAATTGATAAAAAATTAATTGATGAAGAAAGTTTAATGTTATTCGCTCTTGAAAATGGAGCTTCTAATTTCGAAGCTAATGACGAGGTTTATGAAATTTATTGTGAGCCTAGCAATTTTTTAAAACTTAAAAAAGCATTAGATAATGAATTTAACTTAGAATATAAAACAGCTGAAGTTACTTATATTCCTAATCAATATATTCACTTAGAAAAAGAAAAAACTGAAAAAATTTTAGAACATGTTGAAAAATTTGAATCAGATGATGATATTCAAGAAGTATTTCATAATGTTGATTTAGGTGTTTTAGAGGAATAATTTTTAATTTATGGAAGTTAAAAAAAATAAAATTAAAAATAAAACAAGAACTGAATATAGAAGATTTATTATTTCCATTTTGTATCAATATGAATTACAAAATTTAATTGTAAATTTAAAAGATGTAAATAATAAATTTAATTTATCTAAACAAGAATATAAAACAATAAATTTTATTAGCAAAAGGTACAATTTTTTAAAAAGTTTTATTATTAAATTTTTAGCACGAAAAGAAGCAACTTGAATAAATACAAAACCAATAATTAGGTCAATATTAATTTTTGGAGTTTTTGAACTTTTATATTTAGATAAAAAAATCGTAATAAATGAATTTGTAGAATTAACTAAACTTTATACTTTAGAAGAAAAAGAAAATGATTATAAATTTGTTAACGCTGTTTTGGATAAAATTAGTCAATTATTCAAAGGGAATCAAGAGTACGATACAAATTAAAAATTATTTAAAAAAACAAAATTCATGAATTAAATATAAATTTATTTTAGTGAATAAAAAAGTTCATTTTATTAGTCTTAAATTTAAAAATTTATTTAATTTAAATTTAACCTTAGATAATATAAAAAAAATTGAACATTCTCTTTGTTTTAAATTAAATGAAGAAACTTTTGAGTTTATAGGCGAGTTAATTTTTTCAAAAGAATTATCAATTCAAAAAAAAGCGATCGAAATTCTTAAAATAGAATTATCAAATTTTATTTTTTTTAAAATAAAATCATTTAGCGCTTCAACAAAAAGTAAATATTTTTTATATGAACAAAAAGCAAGAGAACATTTTAATAAATTATCAATTGTTTTAATTGAGCAAACTTCAAATTTTAATTTTTTTATTCAAAAAATATTAGGAATTTTTTATTAAATGAAAAAAAATTACTAGATTTAGTTGTTGAAAAAGGTTATGAAAACGCTGAAATACTGATTAGAATAGGGAAAGTGAAAGTAGATAATGAAGTTAATGTACTTCCTCATTCTAAAGTAAATATCAATAGCGTTATAAGTGTAAATTATGATAAAAAAAAGTGAGTTTCACGAGGTGCTTTTAAACTTTTAGAAGCAATAAAAAAATTTGGTTTAAATTTTGAAAATAAAATAGTTTTAGATATAGGTTCTTCAACAGGTGGTTTTAGTCAAGTTGCTCTTGAATATGGTGCTAAAAAAATTTATGCCTTAGATTCTGGAACGAATCAGTTAGATTATTCCCTAAGAATAAACAACAAAATTGTTGTAATGGAGAAAACAAATTTAAAAAATATTACCTTTGAAATGTTTAATGAAATAATGGATATAGTTGTTTGTGATGTATCATTTATTAGTTTAAAAGAAGTATTTAAAGTTCTTGGTAATATAACTAATTTAAAAACAAAAATATTTTTATTGATTAAACCACAATTTGAAGCTTCTTCAAAATATGTTGATAAGGGTGGGTTTGTTGATGAAAAATATCATTCATTTTTAATTGACAAAATTAAAAATTTTGCTTTAAACTATAATTTTAAATTAATGAACTTAACAAAATCTCCAATTTTAGGCAATAAATCAAAAAATCAAGAATATTTATCATTATTTGAAAGGTTTGAAAATGGATAAAAATTATCGAAATTTATTTCCAATGTTAAAAAAAATAACTTATTTAGATAATGCCGCTTTAATGCAAAAACCTTCTTCAGTTATAAAAGCGGGGGTTGAATTTTACGAAAACTTTTCAATTAGCAATAGAACTATCGATTCTAGATTAGGGCTTAGAATTGCAAAAAAAATTAACGATGTAAGACAAAAAATTGCAGATCTAGTCGATAGTTCTAGCGATGAAGTTATATTCAATTCAGGAACTACACAAGCATTAAATAATTTTTCACAAATGATCGAACCTTTTATTGAAGAAAATGATGAAATTATTATTTCATACTATAATCATAGCTCCAATATTATTCCTTGAATTGAAATTGCAAAAAAGAAAAAAGCTAAAATAATTTATTCAGAAACAATAATTGAAGATATTAATGAAAAAACAAAAATTATTTGTTATAGTCAAGTAACAAATAATTTTAATAAAAAAATTGATTTAAAATTTTTATATAAAAAAGCAAAACAATTTAATGCTATTTTAGTAAATGATGCTGCTCAAGCTATTTCTAGTGAAAAAGTATCTTTAAAATTATGTGATGTTATAGCTTTTAGCGCTAATAAAATGTACGGGCCAACAGGTTTAGGGTTTTTAATTATTAAAAAAAATCTTTTAAAAAAATTAAAACCTAATATTTTTGGTGGTGGTTCGGTTGAAAAAATTGTTGATCTTAATAATAATTTATGAAATAAAAAAAATAGTATTGAACAATATGAACCAGGTACATTAAATTTAGCAGCTATTTGACAATTTGAATATTCACTTGATTTATTAAAGGAAATAACATTAAAAAAAATAAAAGAAAAAGCAACAAAAGTTGCTGAATATTTATATGATAAGTTACTGAAAATTGATGATTTGATAATTCATTCTAATAGAGGTGATTTAATTACATTATTTACGATGAAAAATAGTTCCGCTCAAGATATTGCTTCTTATTTAGGACATAAAGATATTTATGTAAGAAGTGGGACTTTTTGTTCTAAGCTTATCCCATTTATAAAAAATGAACAAAATTATGTAAGAGTATCTATTGCTTTTTATAACAATAAAAAAGATATAGATACTCTAATAAAAGCATTAAAAGAAGGAGGTAATTTTTTTGAATTTCTCTAATGACGACAAAAGAAAAATCATTATGGATCATTATTTAAATCCACGTAATAAAATTAATAATATTGATAAACAAAATAGTCTTTATCTACATAGTAATAATTGCGTTGATGAAATATGATTAAATTTAGAAATAAACCCAAATAATAAAAAAGTTGAAAAAGCAGAATTTGAAGCAATAGGATGTGCTGTATTTTTAGCTTCTAGCGATATATTTTTAGATTTAATAAAAGATAAAAATATTGATGAAATAAAAAATATAATAATCAATTATGAAAATTTAATCCAAAAAAAGAATGTAGAAATAAATAAAATTATCTTAGATAAACTTCTTATTTTTGAAAATGTAAAAACACATTTAAATAGATTAGAATGCGCTAATATGATAAGTAAAATAATTACTAAAAAACTTGAAAATGAGGAATATGAAAATTAAACATTTAAATTTATATGCAAAATTAACACATAGCGAACAAATTTTAGAAGAATGAATCGAAGAAAATCCTGAATTATTTGTAAAATTAACTGCAAAAGAAATATTAAATCATTCAATTTTAGCTTCATCATCAATAGTATCCAAATATGCCAAAAAAATTGGTTATGCTAATTTAAAAGAATTAAAAAATTATGTTTTAAATCAAATAAAAAATGAGCCTAAAAAAATTAATGACGCTTTTTTTAATCCTACATTTTATTTACATTCTAGATATAATTTGATCATAGATGAAATATTTAAAAATATTTCTAATAATTTTTTAGAAAAAAGTTATAAATTTTTAAAAATGACTTCTAAAATTTATATTTATAAAGCTAAAAACTTTAATTTTTCATTTAAAGATTTTGAAACATATTTTGAAAAAAGAAATAAAAAAATCGTTTATTTTGATAGTTATGATTTTTTGTTAAATAATTATGAATATAATGATGAATTATTACTTTTTATAGATATTGATCCTGAAAATTCTCACAATGAATTTTTAAATTCATTAGAACATTTAAAAATTAAAAGCATTATTTTAAGTAAAAATGGTTTTCAAACTAATACTAATTCTGAAATAATTAACTTTTTCAATATAAATGAGAATAATTTTAAAGATATAGATTTTTTTCAAAATAATTTTAAAATTACTTGCATTTTTATTTTAGATTTATTAATAACTATTTTCGAAAAGTAATAAAAAAAATGGCAGAGGTGACAGGACTCGAACCCATAACACACGGGGTTGAAGCCCGTTGTTCTACCATTGAACTACACCTCTACACAAGTAATTCTTTTCTATTATACAATATATTATTAATTTTTCAAAATTTATTATCTGAAAATCAAGTTTTTTGTTTTTTAATTTAGTAAAGCAAAAATGCTTGATTTTTTTTTATTTTAATGTAAAATATTTTTATTATTATTTTTTTAATTTAAATTTATAAATTAAATAAAATCAAAAGAAAGGTAAAAATATGGTAAAACTAAGATTAAAACGTTTAGGAAATAAATTTAACGCTTTTTATAAAATAGTTGCTGCTGATGCTAGAGCTCCTAGAGATGGAAGATTTATTGAAATTTTAGGACATTATAATCCACATTCAAAAGAATTAAAAATTCAAAAAGATTTAGTTTTAAAATGATTAAATCAAGGCGCTGTTCCAACTCAAGTAGTAAGAAATTTACTTAAAAAAGAAGCAATTTTTAAAACATTCGCTGAACAAAAATAATAATATTTATCTAAAAAACTAAGAAAAAATATTTTTATGAAAATAAATTTTTTAACACTTTTCCCTAAATATTTCGAAGCTTTTAAATCTGAATCAATTATCGCAAAAGCAATTGAAAAAAAAATAATAGAAATTAATATTATTGATATTAGAGATTTTTCACAAAGTAAGCATAAAAAAGTAGATGATGAAATATTTGGTGGCGGTCATGGAATGCTTTTGCAAGTAGAACCAATTCATTTAGCTTTAAAAACAGTTGGTGGAGTAAAAATTGCTTTAAGTCCTCAAGGTAAAGTTTTTAATCAAAATATGGCTAAAAAATTTTCAAAAGAGAAAGAAATTACTTTTATTGCTGGAAGATATGAAGGTTTTGACGAGAGAATTATTGATTATTTAGTTGATGAAGAAATATCAATAGGTGATTTTGTTTTAACTGGAGGTGAATTACCATCTATGGTAATTGCTGATTCAATTATTAGGTTAATTGATGGTGTAATAAAAAAAGAATCACATGAAAATGAATCATTTGAACAAAATTTGTTAGATTTTCCTCAATATACAAGACCGAGAAACTATAACAATTGATTAGTTCCAGAAGTTTTATTTAGTGGTAATCATAAAAATATTGAAAACTGAAAAAAAGAAAAACAATTAGAAAAAACTAAAAAAAATAGACCTGATCTATTAGAAAGGATAGAAAATGCAAAATAAATTAATTTCTCTTGTTGAAGAAAAACAACTAAAAACTAATTTACCTAACTTTAGAGTAGGTGATAATGTTAGAGTTCACGTTAAAATTAAAGAAAATAATAAAGAAAGAATTCAAGTTTTTGAAGGTCTTGTTATTGTTAAAAACAGTACAGGATTAAGAGAGATGTTTACTGTTAGAAAGATTTCTTATAATGTTGGTGTTGAAAGAACATTTCCTCTTCACTCTCCATTAATTGACAAAATTGAAGTTGTTCGTTCAAACAAAATAAGAAGAGCGAGATTATACTACATGAGAGATAGAAAAGGTAAATCTGCTAGATTAAAAGAAATAAGAAACAAAAAATAAAGCTTTTTAAGTTTTATTTTTTTTATTAAATTTAAAATTAAGGAGAAAAAATGGTAAATAAAAATGCAATTTTTAAAAGACTTAAAGAATATATGGAAATCCATGGTATTTCAGGTTTTGAAGAAGATGTAATTCAAGCTATTAAAAAAAATACTAAAGATGCTAATGTAGAATTTGCTAGAGATGGGCTAAATTCACTAATCATAACTAAAAAAAATCATAATAAAGGACCTAAAATTTTATTAGCTGCTCATGTTGATGAAGTAGGTTTTAGAGTTTTAGATATTAATGATAATGGGCAAATTTTAGTATCTGCAGTTGGAGGAGTTTGACCTCTTGTATTTATCGGAACAAAAGCTAAATTAATTTCTTCAACTAATAAAGAATTTTATGGAATTTTTGGCCATACTTCTATTCATATTTTAGAAGCTGAAAAAAGACTAAAAGCTCCAACAATTAAAGATATGTATGTTGATTTTGGTTTTAAAAACAAAAAACAAGCTCAAAGCCAAGGGATCGAACCTGGGGATAGAATTTATGTTCATGGTGAAACTATGAGATTATTTAATCCTGATTTAGTCGCGGGAAAAGCTATGGATAATAGAGCAGGAGTTACTGTTTTGGATTTTGTGGTAAATTCATTAAAAAATGAACAATTACCAAATATTCCTTACTTTGTTGGAACAACACAAGAAGAAGTGGGGACAAGAGGAGCGAAAGTTATAGCTAATTGAATTAATGCTGATGTAGCTATTGTAATTGATACAGGTGCATCACATGATACACTTAACGCAATGAAAGGAATTCCTGCTGTTGGTAAAGGTGTAGCAATAACAATGATGGATTTTGAAACAATTATCAACACTGAATTAGTTAAAATATTTTTTGATTTAGCTAAAAAGCATGATGTTCCTATCTATAAATATGTTGCGCAAGGTGGTGGAACTGATGCTGCTGAATTGCAATATGGTAAAAGAGGTGTTCCTACTATTTCTATTTCTATTCCTCAAAGATATTTACATTCACCAATTGGTGTAGCATCATTAAATGATATTAAAAATTGTATAAAATTGATTAGTGAATTTTATAAAGTATTTGATGCTAAAATGCTAGAAAGCATTAGAAAAAAATAATTAAAAAACAAAATTATTTGAAGTATCACTTTTATTTAAAAGTGGTATTTTTTTTATTAAAAATTAAATTAAATACTGTAAAAAATATTGAAATTCAGTTTTTAAAACTTAATTATTTTTTTTATCTAACAAAAAATAACTTAATTTAATTAATTACTTATTTAAATATTCAGGTTGTAGTATTATTTAATTATTATATTTTAAGATGGAGGAAATATGAAAAATTTAAAAAATTACTTTGAAAAATTAGAAGAATTAAAAAATAAAAACGGTATCAAATATATAAATGATGATCAAGAGGCGCTTATAAAAAACATTTTGAAAAAATTTGAAGGTGATGAATTTTTATTAGAACAAATTTATAAGCTTTTAATTCAAAGAATTAAATTAGGTTTTAGATTTGATGCTGCGCCAGAAAGTGAAAATAGTATTATTTCACTTTTAGTGAAAGATGAAAAATTATCAATCAATGATAATTTTTTAACTAATAATAAAAATCAATTAATAATTGGTGAAAATTATGATGCATTAAAAAATCTTTTAGTGCTCCAAGAGAGAGAGAGAGAGAGAGAGAGGATGCAAAATATAATATAATTTATATAGATCCTCCATATAATACTGAAAAAACTAAAGAAGAAGGCAATTCACTTGCTAATGATAAAGAAAATATATCAGCAAGTACATTTTCATATCGTGATCGTTTTTCAAGAAATGGTTGACTAAATATGATGAATGAAAGACTTTCATAGCTAGAGATCTTTTAACTGAAGATGGAATTATTTTTATTTCAATTGATGATAATGAACAAGCTTATTTAAGAATTTTAATGGATGAAATTTTTGGTGAAGAAAATTTTATTGCAAACATTATATGAAATAAATTAAATGCACAAAATGATGCTAAATTTTTTGAATCAAATCATGAATATATTTTAACTTATGCAAAAAATATTCAAAAATTTAAAATTAACAAAACTTTTTATAACATTAATTCTATTTCAAATCAATCATTAGAACAAAAAGGTATTGATGGCTATTTGTATAAAAGAAAAAATATGGGTCAATCAATATATTTCAATCCTGAAACTAACGATATAAAAATTTTATTAGATTATGATCCGAAACAAGTTAATGAATTTTCAGGTATGGAAATTTATAAAGATAATCATGAATTACTGAAAAAAAATTATCAAATAATAAGACCTAGTTTGTTTAATGGTAAATTAGGGAGATGAAGACTTAGTAAAGAAACTATGGAAAAAAAGATAAATTTATTAAGTGTAAAATTTATCAAAAATTTATATAAAGTTTACGAAAGAAAAGAAAAAAATGAAAAATTAAACACTTATAAATCCATTATAAGCGAAGATATTAATAATTTAATTTTTAATCAAATTAATAATTTAAATTTTGAAAATGATATATTGAATATTTCATCATCAAAAGGATCGAAAGATTTAAAAAAATTAAATTTAATTTTTCCATACTCAAAAAATACAACACTAATAAAATATTTAATAAATTTACATCCTAATAAAAATGCAAAAATTTTAGACTTTTTTGTTGGTTCTGGGACAACTGGACATGCGATTTTAGAACTAAATAGAGAAGATGGCGGAAATAGAACATTTACCTTAGTAACTAATAATGAAAATAATATAGCTTATGATATCACATATGAAAGATTATATAAAATAATTAAAGGTGTAGGCACTGATCAAAAAACTAATTTTCAATGAATAGAAAAAAATAAACCTTTTTTGAATACTTATTTAGATGTCTATAATATTGAATATTTTAATATTTCAATTAATGAAAATGAAGACACAATTGAAAATATTATTAAAAAATTTAAATTAATGCTTGAAAATTTCGGCATTAAAAATTTACAGCTTTATAACGAAACTGAAATTTTATTAACTTTGAAAAAATTAATGGCACTTAGAAAATAAAATGCAATTATCAAATATACAATTACAAGCTGTAGAAAAAATTGTAAAAAATTATCAAGAAGAAAAAATAATCCAATTTCAAGCTCCAACAGGTAGCGGAAAAACCTTTATGATGGCTAATTTTATAGATAAATTAATATCAGAAAATTATAATGATAATTTAGTTTTTATTATTGCTACATTATCATCTGCTGATTTGCCTAAACAGATGAAAAATAATTTAGATGATTATTTAAAATATTTAAATAATAAATTTGAAATAATACTTAAAGAATCGCCTACTAAATCTAAGGATAAATTACCCAAAGATAAAGATTTTTCATTTTATGCAAAAAAAATCAAGTTTATATTTTTGGTAAATCTTCTTTTGGAAAGGATAGAATTTTTACAGAAAGACAAATTATTGAAGATTTTGTGTTTCAATTAAAAAATGAAGATTTAAAATTAGTTTATATTAGAGATGAAGCTCACTATGGAGGCACAATAAAATTAGATTCATATGAAAAAACATTTGAAAATTTAATGTTGGAAAATGCTGATTTTATTATAAAAATGACAGCAACTCCAAAAGGCAATGAAAAATTAATTAAAATCACTGAACAAGATTTACAAAACGATAATATAAAATTAATTAAAAATGAAGAAGTTTTTAATAAAAACATCAAAATTTCAAATAAAAGTGAAATTGATTCATTTCAATTATTGAACATTGCGTGTAAAGAATTTAATGAAGTAAAAAAACAATATTTTTTAGAAAAAGAATTAAAAAATATCCAACCTGCAATGCTTATTCAAGTTTCTGATAAAACAAAAAATAATAGCGAAGAATTTGATGAAAATATTGAAAAAATAATAAAAATTTTAGAACAAAATAATTTGACATGAGCAAAATATTTTTCAGATCAAAAAATAGATTCTAATTCAAGAATAAATTTAAATCTTGAAGAAATATCCAAAAATAATTCAGATATTAATGCAATAATTTTCAAAGTAGGTCCAGGTGTTGGGTGAAATATTCCAAGAGCTTGTATGCTTATTAGATTGAGAAATGTTTGTTCTGAAACTTTAAATATTCAAACTTTGGGAAGGATAAAAAGAAACCCAAATCCAACAGCTAATTATTCAAAAAATTCTATAGGATTAAAATATTTTGTTTATTCAGATAATAAATTAGACATAAAAGATAAAACTATTTTTAATCTTAAAAAAGAATTAAGAAAAGAAAAATTTTTTAGTGGCGAAATGCTAATAAAAAATAAAAAAGAAAAAATAGTTATTAATTATTTTAAATTATGAGAAAAATTTGAAATTTTTTTAAATGATAATGCGATTGAAATATTTCAAAAAATTAAAAAATTTTTCAATCTTTATCAAAATTCAAATAATGATAATGATAATAATTTAAATAAAAATCTCGAATTTAATAAAGATAAAAAAATTAATCAAAATTTAAATGATAATAACAAATATTTAATTAATGAATATAAAATGATTAAATCAGAAAATAATGAATTTGTTAAATATATTATTTCAAAAATTTATAATGAAATTGATTTAAAATTATTTGTTATCAAGTTTTTAAATAAACATAAAAATATTTTTTCTTCTTTTATTGTAGAGAATATTAAAAATTGATTTTTTAAACAAAATAATGAATTTAAAAATTTTAATTTATTTCTTTATACAATATTTAAAGAATATATTTCCAACTTCGAAGATATTTATAATGCCTTTTTAAAAAATATTGAAAATAAAACTGAATTATATGAAATAGAAAAAACAAATTTTTTACCCGAAAATTATGAAGAGGTATTATTAAAAGAAAAAACTCAAAAAGTTTATGCTAATGATTATGCTTATAAAGCAATGATAGATGCTGTTAAGACTTACAATAAAATAGAATTAAGTTATACTTCTGAAAATGAAAATATTTTTATTTCAGAATTAGAAAATTTTCCATTGGAAAAAAAAGATTTTTTTATCTGAAGTAAAAATTTACCCCATAAAGGTTTAAGTTTTGAATACTTATTAGAAGGAAAAATCTTTAATTCTTATCCTGATTTTATAATTTTATATAAAAAAAAGCATTATCTTTATTTTGAGGTAAAAGGCAAAAAAGATATAAATCCTAAAAAAACAGAAAATATTTTAAAAGCATATAAAAAATATATTGAAAATTATAATAATAATTCATCAAAATCATTATTAAAAAATGAATCTGATATCTCATTAATTATTTGTAAAATTGAGTCTAAAAAAGAAAAGATAAAAGTAGAAGGCGCAAGTAGCAATCCTAAAATCGATGAAAAATTAATAAGTGGTAACAATGAACTTTATGATATTTTTGAAATTTTAAACAAATTATAGTAGAATTTAAAATTAAATTATCATTCAAAAAATAAATTAAAAAACCAGGTAAACAATTACCCGGTTTTATTTTTTTTATCAAAATTAATTTTGAGCTTCAACAATTTTTTCTAATTTTTCAATTTCATTTAAAATATTTTGATAATCAATTTCATCTTGATTTATCTTAGAAATTTTTAGTAATTTTTTTTCTAATTTAATTAATTTTTTAAATTCTGCACTTTTTGTTCAAATAGTTAAATTTGTTAAATTATTTTGTTTAATTTTGAAAAAATGATTAGTAATTATTGATACTAAATAACTTATTAAAATAACAATTGTAAAACTAATAATAGTTAAATAAACTCCAGTTTGAAATTCAAAAGTTTTAGTTATAGTAGCAAGTATTCAAATTGGTAATGTTACAATAAATGATGTTATAACACCAGTTAAAGCTCCGATTCAATTTGTTCTTTTAGTAATAATTGCTAAAAAGAAAATACCAGCTAAAGGAGCTCCTAAAAGTCCTACTATTCCTAAAAAGTATTCAATTAAATTTTGTTGCTTTGTAGCAGCGATTAAAATTGTAACTAGAAATCCTAAAACTCCGAATGCTGTTGTAAGAATATAAGAGAGCATTAATTTAGTTTTTTCTTTAATTTTTATAAAAACAACTAAAATGTCATCAATAAATGTTGTAACTAAAGAATTTAGCGAAGATGAAACAGTTGATTGACTAGCTGCAAATATAGCTGCTACAACTAGCCCTGATATACCCATTGGTAAAACTTTAATAATATAATTTGATAACAATAAATTATTAGCAGCTTTTTCAACACCTACAATTGTATCAATAGCGTCTTTACGATCAACATCTACTCCTTGTGATGAATAGTAAGAGTATAAAACACTTCCAGCTCCATAGAAAAGTAAAATTGTTATGGCAACTAAAATAATATTAATATAAATAGATTTATATGTTGTTGCAATTGTTTTTCCTGTTTTATATCTTTGTACAATATCTTGGGAAGCTGTATATGAAAACATAGTTGATATATAACCAGATACAAAAATAAAGAATATACCACCTTGTGCAGCAGATATTTTTCATTGATCTTTAGTAAATAAAGTGTGATATTTAAATGTAGATGAATTAAAATCTGTTTTAGCTAATCCAAAAATTATAATTAATATTATTCCTAACATTAAAACAAAACCTTGAATAGCATCAGTATATAATACTCCTTTAAAACCACCTAAAAATGTTCCAACTATTACAATAAAGGAAATTATAAATAATAATAGATAAATATTTATATCTACAAAAAGTGAAATAGTTAATGTCGGAATGTAAATAACAATCCCGATTCTAAAAATATGAAATAATATAAATGATAATGATCCGATTATTCTTAAAGAATAATTAAATCTTTGTTGTAAATAAAAATATGATGTACTACCTTTTATTCTACGATAAAAAGGAACAATAATTTTAACTAAATAAGGGGTTATAGCTAAAATTGTAAGTTGCCCAGCAACTCACATTCATCCTGTTTTAAAAGCAAGTCCAGGTGTTCCTAAAAATGTTAAACTACTTAAAGCAGTTGCTCAAATACTTAAAGCAACTACAATAGCCGGAACTTTCATATTTTTTGCTGTTAAATATTTTGAAGAGTTAAATTTTTTATCTTTCCTACTTTGTCAAAAGAAAAAAGCAGGAACAGCTAAAACACCTAACATATAGAAAATCATAACTACTCAGTCCAACCATGTAAATGCATTTTTTGCACTTAAATTTTCCATTTTTCTCCTTAAAATTTTTTTAAAAATAATTTAGAAGTTAATCTTCTAAAAAAATTTTAAAAAGATTAAATGGTTGTTATTTTTCAATTAAAAATTATTTCCTTTTTTTTTTTTTTTTGTTTCAAAGTTTAAAAAAAATTTCATTATTTAATTTTTAAAAATTTAATTAAAAAACATAATTTTTATTTTTTTATTTGCTATATAATTATTTAATGCAAAAAATTAGAATTTTAATTGTTTCATATCATAATCAAAAATATATTGGTGGAATTGAAACTTATCAATATTTATTAACAAAATATTTACCAAAAGATAAATATGAAATTTACGAAATATTTCATGAACTAGAAGATGAAAAAAAGAATAAGGATTCTAAATTAATTGTAAGAAAAGAAGAAGGTAATAGCATTTTATTACCAATACAAAATAAACGCAATCAAGATTTCATTTGTAATAGTCAATGTATCTTCAATGGAAAAAACTTTTTCAAATCTATTTTAATAGGTCTTCAAATTTTTTTTAAATGTAAAAAATCAACAAAATTTTATGATAAAAAATATAATTTTGACATCATAATTGATAATACTGTATTTTATAGATTAACAAAAGAAAGAAATAAAACATTTTTTGTTCAACATTCTTCACCATATGGTTATAAAACGGAATTAACAAGAATAAAAATAATTAATAAGTTAATTTATTTTTTTGCAAAATTATTCAAAATAGAAAAAATTAGTTATTATAAAAATTTTGTTTTTTACTCTAAAGAAGATGCTAAAGAATTTAATTTAAAAAATAAAAACGAATTCCAGATTTTTTTGCCTTATTTTCAAAATTTTAATTTTTCGAGTGAAAATGAAATTTTAAAAAGAAAAAATATTATTTGACGTGGTAGAATTATCGATCCTCAAAAAGGAATCAAATGATTAAAAGAAATTAGCTCATATATAAATGATGATATTTTTGTTTATGGTAATGGCCCTGCTTCGAATTTGATTTCAAATATAAAAAATATAAAATTAATGCCTTCATATAAAATAGAAAATTTACCAAAAATTATTAATAATTATAAATTTAACTTTATAACTTCTAATGAAGAAGGGGCTTGTTTTGTCGCTATAGAAAGTTTAGCTAATGGAGTTCCGATAATAACTAGAGACACTTATTTAGCAGCAAAATTTTATGTAGATAATGGTAAAAATGGACTTTTAATTCCTAAAGATGCTACTATTGAACAAGCTACTGAATTAATAAATAATTTTTTAAAAATGGATGATGAAAAATATTTAGAAATGTGTAAAAATGCATATGAATTTGCTAAAAAACATTTTTCAGTTGAAACATTTATAAACAAATGAGAAAATGCAATTGATACAGTTTTAAAAAATAAAAAATAAAAAAAAATCATTTTATAAGCTTTTTAGCTCTAAAATGATTTTTTTATTTAAATTTTAATAAACACCTTTAATTATTTTTTCATTTTCAACAATTAAAAATTTATCACCTGGCTTAGCCCCGAAAGGTACAAGTGCTTGTTTTGAAAAATGTGGATTGCTTTTTATTTTTGAAAATAATTCAATTGAATTTTTTGAAACAAAAACAGAAGAAGTTATTCCAAATGCACCTATTAATTTTTCATCATTTAAAATTCCAATAATTGCAGTATCAGGCCTAAACATAGCAACTTTTTTTAATAATTTTCCAGTTCTTGATAAAACAATAGTAAAACGATAATTATCATTCATTGTTAAGTGGGCAATTTTATGTGCAATTCTTGCTCTTTTTCCTTGATTTATTTTAGCGATATTAGCTAATTGTACAGAGTAAAATAATTTATTGTGAAATTCTTTTTCTGCTCTTTCAGCAATTGTAGACATAACTTGAACAGATTCTAGTGGAAATTTCCCTTGTGCTGATTCTCCAGAAAGCATAGTAGAGTCAGAACCTAATTCAACAGCTAGATAAACATCTGTAACTTCTGCTCTTGTAGGATGTGGAGAATTTTCCATCGAATCTAACATTTGAGTAGCTACTATAACTGGTTTTCCTACTAATCTACATTTTCTTATTATAAGTTTTTCATAATAAGGAACATCTTGATAAGGAATTTCTAATCCTAAATCACCTCTCGCAATCATTATTCCATCTGATGCTTCGATTATTTCATCAATTTTATTAATTGCTACATTTGATTCTATTTTTGAAATTATTTGAATATGTGATGCATTATTCATCGCTAATAATTCTCTTAATTGATTAACATTATCAGCTGAATTAACAAATGAAGCCGCAATGTAATTAACGTTATTTTCAATCCCGAATAAAACATCATTTACATCTTTTTCTGATAAAAATGGAAGCGTAAATTCTACTCCTGGTAAATTAATTCTTTTATTTGATTTTAATATATGTGCGTTAACAGTTTTAACATAAACAGCGCCAGGTTCAATTTCAACAACTATTGATGATAATTTTCCATCATCAAATAAAACTTTATCGCCAATTTTTAAGTCTTTTTCCATTTCGTATGAAACAGTTACAACTTGTGAATTTCCATGAAAATTTAAATATGATTCTTGATCAGTTAAAATTTTTAAAATTGTATTACTTTCGATCAAACTTGAACCATTTTCCATTTTACCAATTCTAATTTCTGGTCCTTTTGTATCGAGCATTATAGAAATAGGAACATTTAATTCTTCTGATGCTCTTTTAGCATTATCAAATTTCATTTTTTGTTCTTCATATGTTCCATGTGAAAAATTTGCTCTTATTACGCTAACTCCATTTATTATAATTTTTTTTAATAAATTATAATCTTGGGTCGAAGGTCCAATTGTCGCAACAATTTTAGTTCTTTTATCAATTAAACTCATTTAAAAATACCTCTTTATTTTTTTATTTTTAATTATACATTTTTAAATTAAAAATAAAAAAAAATCCTTGAATTTTTTTCAAAGATTATGGTGATAAAAATCAAATGGCGGAATAGACAGGATTTGAACCTGCGCGAATATTGCTACTCCTAATACGTTTCCAACGTATCCCCTTCAGCCTCTTGGGTACTATTCCATATTTTAATATTATAACTAATTTTTATAAAAAGTGAAAATGTAAAATGAAATAAAAAATAATATAATATAATTTGAAAATGAAAAAAAATGATGAAAATATTGACATTGATATTATTAAAATTTTATTACTCGATCAAACAAAACAAACAAATATTATTTGGGCTAATGGAATAAAAAAAGAAAAAGAAGAAATTAAAATATCTTTATTTAAAAAAGAAAATATAAATTTTATAAAAAAAGGATATTTAAAAAATTTTGAAAATAAAAATTTTAGAAAAAAATTTAAAGCTGAAGTTTTTACCCCTCCTTGAGTTTGTAATGAACAAAACAATCAACTTGATGAAAAATGATTCGGATACAAAAACGTTTTTAATCGAGTAAAAGGAGAAAGTTGAGTCCCAACAACAAAAAAAATTAATTTTCAAAATAAATCTTGAACTGATTATATTTTAACTAAAAAATTAGAAATAACATGCGGAGAAGCTCCATATATCGTTAGTAGATATAATGTTTTAGATGGTTCATTAATGGAAATTTATGAACATCATTAGGCGAAGATATATGATATAAAAATTTTATTATTTCTTTTTCGTGTACAAAAGTTCCAATTTTATTTTCATTTATTTTTTCATTACCATCTTTTTCAATGTTTCCAGTTCAAGTTCTAAAAAATTCTTTAAAATTAAAAGTAATATCGTTTTTTTCTTGAAACTTATTCTCTAATTTTAAAGCTTCCGACAGATCGATTGTTAATATTTGCATAGATGGAAGTTCCTCATAAGGATTATGATCTCCAAAATTCTTTTTATATCATTCTTTTTTCATTTTTTGTTCTGAAACATAATCTCAAGCAAAAATTTGATCATCATTAAAATTATTTACTTCCAATAAATTAAAAGGCGTTCCTGATAAATATAATATTTTTAAGCTAGGTGATTTTTCTTGGAATGTATTAATTAATTTTTTACCTTTATCAGTTAAAGTGCCTTCATGCGCTTCATCTACAACTAAAAAATCTCATTTTTCTTCAAAAATAAACTTATTTTTTTGATGCTTTCCCTCAACTGATTTAGATCCTCTTAAATCTTGGATAGAAGCAAAATAAATTTTTGTATTTTTTTCCTCTCAAGCTTTATTAGAAAAAGTTTTTTTATTAAAAAATCCATACTTATTTTTATTTTCAAAAACAAGATTAAATTCATTTTCTCATGATTCATTTAAAACTGGTCTATGTGTAATAATTAAAACTTTTTTAAAAATTTCTATTTCTTTAATTAATTGAAGTGTACAAATTGTTTTTCCAAAACGCATTTTGGCATTTCAAAGAAAATATGAATTTGTTTTATTTTTGTTTAGAAAATAATTTTTAGCTCTATTTATAGCGTCTTTTTGCTCAGATCTTAAAGTAATTTTTTTATGTTCAATTGAATTTGTATTGTTAAAACTTTTATATCCTTTTTTAGCTGCATTTATTGCTTCTAATGCTTGATCAAATGAACATTCAAATCATTCTCTAGAATTTTCCAATCTTATTTGTTTAATTCCGGAATTTTGTAAAATCTTATGAATTTCTTTATCATCTTTATAATTTATTGCAATTTCAGTATGTAAAATTTCATATTTTATACCAGATGTTTTTGTATATTCATCTATTCTTTTTTTAGCTAATTTATTTAATATTTCATCATTATTTTTTGTATCTAAGGCTATGTTATAAGCTGATGTTTTTCCAATTTTTAATAGTTTTGCATGTTTTTCAGAATCCGGAAATCTCATAACATAAATAATATTAGTGGCTGTTGTATCTAAATTAATTTTATCAAAATTTTTATTCATTTTTTTCTCCTATTTTATTAATTTAACAAATTCAAAAACGCATTTTTTTTTGCTATTTCAATTTTTTATTTTTGAATAAATTCCTATATGTTTGTTATTATTTTTTTTCACACAAGCATTACATTTTTCGTATTCATCTTTATCATTAAATAAGCTAATTTGACTGTTTTTTTTATCACAAGAAAATGGAATTATGTATTTCAAACCATCCATTTGTCAAAAATTCCATGAAATTATATTTGCTATTTTTTTCTGTTTTCCTAAAGATGGAAATTTTTTAAATTTTTGAAAATAATAATCGTTAAATGATAAAAATAAATTTACTCTTGCAATAAATAAATTATCTCCTTGAAATTCAAAACCATAAATTGATTGATAAGCCTTTTGTGTTCAAATAAATCAATTTTTTTCATCACAATTTTCATAAATTACCCGCATTTTTCTATCTAAAATCCCAATTCTATTTTTAATTTCCATTTACGAATTCCAAATATAAAGAAAATTTTAGACATACATTATGAGCATTGCCCGGCGTGAAAGAGGCGAAAGCTTTATCAAATTTATTAAAATTACATCCTAATTTTCAAGAATATAAAATTATAAATATAGCGGGCAATGGTGATGATGAAGAAGAAAATAAAAATGCATTAGATCTTGTCCAAAAAGGAATAGGAAAAAAACCAGAACAAACTAAAACAATTACATTAACATGTGGAAAATTAACAACTGGGGTAACCATTCCTGCTTGAACGGCTGTTTTAATGTTATATGGTTCTTCAAACACATCCGCAATAAGTTATTTACAAACTATTTTTAGAGTTCAAAATCCAACTATTATTAGCGGTAAAACTAAAGAAAAATGTTATGTTTTTGATTTTGCACCAACAAGAGTTTTGAATGTAATACATGAAGCATTTAGTTCTGATAGAAATAATACTTATAATAAAAATTTAAAAATACAAGAATTTTTAAACTTTTGTCCAGTTATAAATTATAACGGCTCAAAAATGATTAAATATAATTCTGAAAATTTAATAAAAGAAGTAAAAAATATTATCGTTGAAAGAGTTGTAAAAAATGGTTTTTATAGTATGGAACTTTTTGACAAAAACTCTTTTTCATTTAATGATGAAGAGCTTGAAAAATTTAAATATTTAAAAAAAATTATAAAATCAAATCAAAATTTGAACAAAAATAATATTGAAATTAACGATCAAAAAATATCTGATGGAACTAATGTATTGAATAATTTTTTAGAAAAAAAAGAAAATAACAATAAAAACAATGAAATAAGAAATAAAAATAAAGAAAAAAAAGATGCTATTGATATTTTGAGAAATATTGCAATAAGAATTCCGCTTTTTATTTATTCATTTGATTTTGAAAAAATAGATAATATTTCAATAGATAATTTTACTCAGTTATGCGATGATGAATCTTGAAAAGAATTTATGCCTCCAAAAGTTACAAAAAAAGTGTTTAATCAATTTATTGAATATTTTAAAAATGATATTTTTCAGTTGTCAGCAAAAAAAATTTATAACAAACTTGTTGAAATAGATAAATTAGATGTAATAAAAAGAATTTTCGAATTAATTAAAATATTTTCTACATTTAAAAACCCAGACAAAGAAACAGTTTTAACACCATGATTAGTAATTAATCAACATTTAGGGAAAATACTAGGTGGTTATGTTTTCTATGAAGAAAATAATCAAGAAAATTTAATCGAATTTACTAAACAGTTAAATTTTTATTTTGAAAAAGGTTATAAAGATGAAATGTTTTTAAATGAAAAAATTTTTAATCTTGATTCAAAAATTTTGGATATAAATGCAAAATCTGGTTTATATCTTTTATGAGTAGCTTTTAATATTTTTTATATTCAAAAAAAAGCAAATCCAAATTTAAATGAAAAAAAATTATGAAATAGAATAATCCAAAATAATATTTTTGTTATTTGTAGAACAAAAATGACAGCATCTATTGTGAATAGAACATTAATTGGTTTTGATAAAAATGTTAAAGCAAATATTTTAGTAAAGGAAAACATTGTTGAAGAAATGAAAAATCAGTATAAAAACAACTATAAGGAATTATTTAATGAAATAAAATCTAATTTTAACTTAAAAGAAAATATAAATGAAAATTTTATTTTTGATGCTGTTGTAGGTAATCCTCCTTACCAAAGTATCTCAAGGCAACAAATATATACTGATTTTTATTTATTGTCTATAAAAATAGGTAAAATTGTTTCATTGATTTTTCCTACTGGTTGACAAGAACCTAAAAACAGTAATAATTTAGAAAAAATGAATAATGATAGAATTAAGAAAGACAAGCAAATAGTTTTTATCAATAATAAAGAAAATGTTTTTAAAGGAATTAAAGGTGCTCAATGAGTTAATTTTATTTTGTGAATAAAAAATTATGATAATAATTTAAAAGGTAAACAATTAATTATTTTTTCTAAAGATAAAAAAGAAATTAAATTACTTCCAATTAAAAAAAGCGATATACTAAAACAAAAAGAAATTGAAGAATTATCGTCTATTGTTATAAATTCAGTCGGTTTTATATCTATTCAAAATAAAATAAAAAATCAAAATAATTACAATATTTTAACTAATGCTTTTGAAATTGATGAATTAAATAATACAAATAAATTTTCTGATAATGCATCAATTCAAAATAATATTAAAGTTTATGGAATTTATAAAAGAACAAAAAAAATTAAATATACAAATAAAATTAATTTTAAAATTGATAACACTTTTTTTAATAAATACAAAGTTTTTGTTCCAGAGGCTTGAGGCAATTTTTCTGAAAAATATTTGGGTGGGGCTTATAGCAATATAATAATTGCAAAACCTAAAGAAATAGCAACAAAAACTTTTTTAGAGCATTTTGATTTTGATAATTTAGATAAAGCTAAAAAATATGCTAAATATTTAATGACTAGATTTCTTAGAGCCTTATTATTTAAAAATAAACATTCCCATCATACAAGAACTGCTTGAGAAGCTATTCCATATCAAAATTTTGAGGAGACATGATGAGATAAAACAATAAATGAAATTGATGAACATTTAATGAAAAAATATAATATTCCAGAAAATATAAGGGAATTTATTTATAAAAATATTCAACCAAAAAATGAAACTAATATTGATAATTTTATTTTTGAAAAATAAAATATATTATTCTTTATTCTCTATTTTATTTTGTATCACATTTAAAAAAAACAATAAATAATATTTATAAATTTATTAAATTAAAAACATAAATAATAAAAAAAGATTATATTGATTAATTCCGTTTGTAATTGTGTCTATAATTTCAATAATAGGTATTATTTTATATCTATAATAATAGATATAGTTAAGCTAAAAAAATAAAATAAATCAAAGACTAATTTTTTTGATTTTTTATTTCGATTTTTAAATGCAGTATAATTTAATTATTACTTTCTAATGGAGAAAATATGAGCGATAATTTACCAAAATACAAACAAATTTATACAAAAAATAGATCAGTTGTTTTTAATAGAAGTTTAGAACAATTATCACACAGATCTATTATTATTTTTTATGATGATTATTATAATGAATATCATTATATAAAAACTAGAAGTTCATATGATAAAAATGGAAATAAAAAGAATAAATACGAAGGTGAAATTTTTATTCCAGCAGCTAATAAAGGTTTATTAAATACTGATACTTATGTAGATACTACACAAATTTATTCAATTAAAAAAAACGATTTAGAAAAAATTGTTAATAAAAATTCAAATATTTTTTTAACTACAAATCATTTTACAAAAAATCAGATAAGAGAAATTTCATTATCGTTAATGCGTAATTTAAGAAAAAACGAACCTTTAGTTTCTTGAATTGAAGTTAAGTTAGATCAAAACAGCAAACCAACTCCCACTTTAAAATATTGCCATAAAAAATATATTAATGAAGTTACAAAACACGTTACAGATAACGAAAAGAAATTAAAAATAGAATATTATATTTTAGAAAAATTAAACCAAAATGAAACGACTATAACAGATTTAAAAAGTCTAGGAGCTGAAGTGAAAACGGAATTAGATGATTATGAACATACTTGAAAAAATGAAGAAAATGAAATAATCGAAGATGATTATGTTGAAGAATATTATGATGATGAAGATTATGAAAATGAAATAATCAAACAAATAAAACGAGAAGAAGAAGATGAAATGGAGATGTAAAAAATAAAATAAACCAAAGCTTATGTGCTTTGATTTTTTATTTCTAATTTTTAATTACGGTATAATTTAATTATTAATTTTAGAGGAGAGAATATGCCATTAGAAAAGATGAAACCATTTTTTACAAAACAAAAATATACAACTGTATTTAATCGTTATGAAGAGCCTATTGAACACCATCCATTAGTTATTCTTTATGATGTTCGCTTTCAAAGATATTATTATTTAAAAATTAGAAGTGCATATAATGCAGGTGGAAAACTAAGAAATAAATATGATGGAGAAATTTTTATAAATAAAGCAGCAAAAGGTTTATTAAGTAGAGATAGTTATGTTGATACTACTCAAATTTTTTCAATTCCTGAAAAAGAATTAGAGAAAATAGTTAATACAAATGATGTTTTATATTTGGATACAGAAAATTTCACAAGAAATCAAATTGATGAAATTTATGAAAATTTAATGCATAATTTGGGACAAATTCCCCCATACGTTTCTTTAGTTAGAACAAAATTTAATCCAGTTAAAAATGATTTTGAAGCAAAAACTTTATATTCACATCCTGAATTTATGGAAACAGAATTTAATAGAACTAAAAGAATAGATAAATTAAATTTTAAAAAGTGAATTTTAAATATACAAAATCAAGAAGAAGAAGTTTTTATTGAATTAAAAAATATTCGTCTTTCTGCAAAAACAGAGTTACTATACAGTGAAAAAGACCAATATTATGAAAATAAAAGGCTTGAACAGCAACAAAAAGACGAAGATGAAATGGAGATGTAAAAAAGCGGAATTAAACCCGCTTTTTTATTATTTATTTGCACTTTTTCAGTTAATAAAATATTTCATATTGATTTTAATTTAAAATATATTTAAATAAATTATTGATAAAAAAGTTATTTTTTTATATAGAGAAAGATATGTACAAAGCTGCTAATTGAGAAAAGTTTAATGATAAAAAATACTTGCAAGAATTAAAAGAAAATATTATAA
>NZ_JNJY01000001.1 GCF_000701825.1 Mycoplasma collis ATCC 35278 | reverse complement strand
ATTTTAATGTCAGTATTATTTTTAATTCAATTTAGTGTAGCTTTTACTCCGAAAAAATTTTTATTATATTTTTCTTTAAAAACTTTATTAAATTTTTGATGATTTTCGTCAAAGAAATATTGAAAATAATATTTGTGATATTTTCTTTTTTTAGTTTTATAATTAGCGTAATTTGCTAAATAACCATATTCATGATGCTAATTTCTTTTAACTTCTCTGCTAACTGTTGAAACATTAACACCTAAAATTTTTGCAATTTGTCTTAATGATTTATTTTTTTGAAGCATCTGTTCAATTATTAATCTTTTATTTTTATCTAAATGATACTATTTTTTAGTATAATTATAAACTGTATAATTATTATTCATAGTTCTCCTTTTTTTAAATGGGGGGGCTTTTTTTATATAAAAAAAGTGCCCCCCCATTTAAAATTTTATTACTTTTTTAAAAATTTTAAATGTGTTGCACTTAGAAATAGAATTTGTGAACCTCTCCTTCTGGGGAGGTTTTTCTTCCCCTTTTTTAAAAATTTAATTAAATAAGTAAATTTTTAAAAAAGGGGAAGAAAAAAATGCACCCCTTTATAATTTTATTGTTTTTTTATTATAAAGTGTTGCATTTACTTTTAGAATTAAGGTATTTTTAACTTTTTTAATATTAATTTTTATTTTTTTATAAAAAAATAATAAAATTATATTAAGATAAAAAAATAACAAATGAAAATTAAATTTTAGGAGTAAAAATATATGAAATTTAAAAAAGCGAAAAAGAAATTATTATACTCAGGTTTATTGTTAGCGTCAGCTGCAACCTTAACAAGTGTAATTTCTTGTGGTGGCGCTGGTAGGTATGATCAAACAAATGATCAAAAGTTAGTTATTGCTTCAACATTTAGTTCATCTGGTGATACAAAAAAAGCATTAGATAAAATTGTTGAAAAATGAAATAAACACGTTGAAGCTTTAAAAGATGATAAAACTTTAATGAAAGTAGAAATTGAATCATTATCTGGTGGATATAGTGGTTTAACTGAAACATTAAATCAAAAATTAAATGTTAGATCTAAAGATAGTTTATATAACATAATGTTTAATTATCCAAATGTAGTTGGACTTTTAAATAGATATGATATGAAATTAAATTTAGCTGGAACAACTGAAGAAGAAAAAGAAGTTGGCCTACTTAAAACAATTAAAGATAATTACGATGAAAATGTTTTATTCGGTAATACTGGTGTTGATAAAATAGCAAAAGACAAGGAAGAAGATACATTGTGATTAATTCCTTCTAATAGCTCAACTGAAATTTTATCTATAAATAGCTCAGTTATGTCTTATATTTTAGATGAAGCTGTTAAAACTGGTGAAGCTACTATAAAAGCTGAGGATAAAACATTTTTTGAAAATATTAAAACCAAAGGAGCTAAGGATAAAGAAACTGTTAAAAAGATTTGAAAAGAATATGTTTCTAACGCTGATGCATTAAAAGGATATGAATTTAAAAAATCTGCTTTAGAATCTTATGAAGGTATATTTGAATTATCAAAAAGAATAAAAAAAGCATTTCCAAAAGCTTCTGAAGGTGGAGCGGATTCTAAAGCGGATAATGTTTTAGGTTTAGATGCTTTAGCTAATACTGTATATTCAATGATGTCTTCTATATTGAATAAAAATTCATCTGATTTAATCTATAATGATGAAACTAAAAAGTTTTATGAAGATTGATATAAAGAAAGTGAAAATAGTGAATCTAAAAAAATCTATGAAAATTTTAATAATGAAATATTTAAAAAAATATTTGAACTATTAGAAACTCAAACACTATTTTTAAAAACAGCTGGTGATTATTCATCTAACAGATTTAAAACTCATAGATTATTATTCCAAATTTCATCTTCTACAGGTTATAAACATAATTATGTTGAAACCGATGTTGAAGGATGAAATTATGAACTAAAAAAAGATGGTAAAGTTACTGATTTTTCAAGCAGCAATTTAGAGAAAAAAAGTTTATCAAAAATTAAAAAACCAACTGATGATGAAATAGAAAAAGGTATTGTATTAAAATACATTGTTGAATCTGGTGATAAAAAACATGAAAACGTAGTTTATGAGGAAAAATTTGATTTTAACACCATTAAAAAAGATGATAAAAATACTAAATATAATAAAAAATTTAGCCTTGAATTATCTAATGATAATAAAACTTCTTTCATGAAATTTTTAAATGAAAAAACAAATTATAATACTGCAAAAGCTGATGAAGAAATAAATTTATATTTATCTACCGACAGCACTTTATTAAATTTTTTTGATGAAATTATAGGTGAAAAAGCTAAAGAAGAAAAGAAAAATGAAAATAAAGATTGAACCGACGATATATCTCTTTTAAGCAAAGACGGTAAAAACAAAGTTGTATTTATCCATTCAAAATTCGTAAATTCAACAACAACTCATCCAAGATTTAATCTTAAACTAGAAAAACCAAACCCTACAAAAACATTGCAAAAAGAAGAAATTATAGCTTTAGAAGCTCCTTATTATGCAAAAAATGATCAAGTAGGAAATGATAATATTATAAAAAATATTACGCTTCAAGGCCCAAGTATTTTTGGAATGCACTCTAATAAAGAAGAAAATTTAGCTACACTTAAATTTTTAAAATGAATGTTAACCGACAAATATGATTGATCTAAAGATGATAAAGATTTTAAAGAAAATAATAAAAAAATTACTGAAAAAATGACAGCAATGAATTATTTTGTTAGAAAATCAGGATATATTCCATTAAGTGCTGATAGACCAAAAGTTGAAATTAAACAATTAACAGGTGCTGAAAGTTTTGCAACAATCGGTAAACAAATGTTTGAAAAAGCATTTAAAGATCCAAGTAAATATCGATTAAACCAAGACGCGGTTGAAGTTAGAGCTGATGCTTTCAGAAGTGCGATAGATGATAGTTTTGCAGATCTTAAAAATAGATTAGATTCAACAATTGATTCAAACGAAACTAAAGAAGTTAAAGATAGTAAAATAAAAGAAGAAGGAAAATTCAAAGAATTTCTAAAAAAATTCAAATTAAAATTAGGAACTAGATTTAAGTAATCAATATATGAAAAAAAAATTTTTAAAATTCTCACTTATTTTATCATTACCATTAGTGAGTGCAGTTGCTTTTGCATCTTGCGGTTATAATAAACTAGATGAAAAAGAATATGACGTTCAAAAATTAGAAGGTGTAAGCGCACTAAAGGCAAAAGTGATAAAGTGAATTGATGGAGATACATTAACAATTGAATTTTTAGATGATTCACTAGCATTTAAAAAAGGAAATAAAAAGAATGTAAGAATTGAAGGGATAGACACTCCTGAAAAAGGTATTGTAAGTAAAACGGGCTATATACCTACTGAAGGAATAGAAAAAGAATATGCAGACAAAGTCACAAAATTTGCTGAAAAATTAATTCCTAAAAATTCAAAAATTTTATATGTATTTAACGGAACTAAACCAGGGGAAACTTTTGATAGAATAGTTGGTCATATTTATTTCAAAGACAAAGATAATAAATATAAAAATTATTCAACAAAGATAATTAAAGAAGGTTATACCGTTCCAAATTGAGATAGAAAACTTTTTGATAGTGATGAAAAAGTTGGCTATTATGAAGCGCCTTTTGCATATAATGCATTTTTTGAAGCTTGAAAAAATCAAAAAAACATGTATAAAGATACAAAATTCTTGGATTTTTTATCACTCGATACAAAATTAAAAAAAATATATGTAAAACATGGTTATGGTAACGGTTTAAGTTATATGGATAAAAATCAAGAAGACAATTTTTATTCTGATTATAAATTTATAGAAAAAATTTTAAATGAAGAATAATTTAATTAAAATTAAATTTTTACTAAAAAGGTAAGTTATGAATCAAGAAATTGAAAATAATAAAAAAATAATAAAAAAAATTAAAGAATCAGCTGATGAAAGATTTAAAATAAGAAAGTCAATCAATGCAATAGAAATTAAAGATTTAGTTGTTGATTTTGGAGAAACAATTGCTATTAATAATGTTAATTTTGAAGTTCAAAAAGGTGAACTAGTTACTTTATTAGGACCTAGTGGTTGTGGTAAAACTACAATTTTAAATTCAATAGCTGGTTTGATAACTCCAACTAGCGGTCAAATTATTTTTGAAGGAATTGACGTTACTAAAGCATCGCCACAAGAAAGAAAAATTGGTGTTGTTTTTCAAAACTACGCTCTTTATCCCCATCTTAATTGTTATGATAATATAGCATTTCCACTTACAAATGATAAAAATTGAAAAATTAGTGTTCAAGAAAAATCATTAACAAGTTTTCACAAAGCTAAAGCTTTGGTTTACAAAAAAAATGGAGCAAGTGAGCAAGAAATAAATGAGTACAACAATGCTTTATATAACTATTTAGATGTATACAAACAATTAGAAATCGAAATAAACAATATCACTTCAAATTTATATAGACTTTTAAGTTACTTAGAAAAATTAAAAGAAATGATTCCACTACATAAGCAAGCTTCAATTGATAAAGAAATAGAAAAAGTAACAAAAACATTAAAAAATTCAACATCTGTTGAAGAAAAAAGTAAAATTAAAGCAATTTATAAAGAAAATATTATTAAAATCAAAAATAAATTTAAAAAACAAAAAGAATTTATTAAAGATCAAATAAAAGTTGAAAAAAATAGAATTAAAAATTCAAAAGAATTAGAAGAATTAAAACAAAAGAAAAAAGATTTAAAAATTTTACATAAATTTACAAAAAAAGAATATTTTGATTATGATAAAAATCTTAAAAATAAATATTCATTAAATTTAGATAAATTAGATCAAGAAGAATTAAAAAAATATAATGAATTAATGTTAAATAATAAAAGTGTTTCTAAATCAATCGAAGAGAGAGTGCTAGAGGTTGCTTCTAAAGTAGAAATAACAAAACAATTAGCAAAAAAACCAACACAACTTTCAGGTGGTCAGCAACAAAGGGTTGCTATTGCTAGAGGAATAGCTAGAGAGCCTAAAATTATATTATTAGATGAACCTTTATCCAATTTAGATGCTAAACTTAGGGTTCAAACAAGAGCTTGAATTAAGAAATTTCAAAAAACTTTAGATCTAACAACAATATTCGTTACTCACGATCAAGAAGAGGCGATGTCTATTTCTGACAAAATTATTTGTATGTCTAACGGTTTAATTCAACAAATTGGTTCACCAAGTGATTTATACAATAAACCTAAAAATGAGTTTGTTGCTAAATTCTTGGGAGTTCCAGAGATGTCAATTTTTGAAGCTTCTGTTGAAAACAATGAAATTAAAGCAAATAATATTATTATAAAAAAATTAAATAAAGACATAAAATTAGATAAAATTCATTTTGGAATTAGTGCTGAACATATTATCGAAGATGATAATGGCGAATTAGAAGGTCAAATTTTAAATGTTGAATTTTTAGGTAAAGAAATTTTCGCTAAAATCGAAGTAGAAAACATCGGTGTTTTTAACGCTTTTTTAAGAAAAAAAGATTTTTATAATGAAAATGAAACTATAAGATTTAAACTTTTAGAAAATAAAATTCATTTTTTTGACACAACAACAAAAGAAAGAGTGGAAATTTAAATGAATTTAAAAGATAAAATCTTTTTATATTGAAAATTTAAAAAATCCAAAAAAACTAAAGTAAATAACTTAGGTATCTTAAATAAAAAAGTATTTTTTGGTATTCCATTTAGTTTATTATTACCATCAATTTTAATAATTTTATTATTTACTATTTTTCCCTTTATATATTCTATTATTAAATCGTTTAGTTATAATGATGATCTAAATGACGCTTTTTCAGTAAAAGTTGGTTTTGAAGCTTATAGAATTGTAGCTAATGATCCATTTTTTCAAATTGCTGTAAGAAACTCATTAATATATGCTATTCTTGCATTGCCTTTATCATTGATTTGTTCTGTATTAATATCAGCTGTTATAGCTAATTTATATAAAAAATGAGCAAAAGGTTTTTGACAAACTGTTTTCTTTTTACCTTATGTAACTAATGCGGTAGCTATATCATTAGCCTTTGTTTATTTATTTGATCATGAAGTTGGAATAATTAATAGTGTTTTTGGATTAAATACAAAATGATTAGCAAGTGGAGAAAGCGCTTCGTATAAACCAATAATTATAATTTTAATTTATGGTATTTGAAAAAATTTAGCATTTCAAATTTTAATTATTACAACCGCAATGTTAAGTGTAAGTAAAAGCATATATAAAGCGGCAACTGTAGATGGAGCAAGTAAACTAAAACAATTTTTTAGAATAACACTCCCTTCTATTAATAAAACATTTAATTTTTTAATTACAATTGGAATTTTAGGTGGTATCAAAGTTTTCCCGTTAGCAATTTTTGAAAATAATATATCTAAAGCTGAAAGTAATGGTGGTATGACAATTATGTTATACATTTATAAAGCTGTAAAAAGTGGAACATATGATCTAGCGGGAGCTACAACAGTTATTTTGTTCTCGCTTGGAGTTGCCTTTTCAACAGTTTTAAAAAATAGTTTTAAATTAATAATTTACACATCTAATAAGTTAGGAGAAAGAAATGTTCTGAATAAAGTTAAAAATTCAAAATTCGTTTTCTAACTATATCAAAAAGAAAAAAACAGAAAAAATATTAGAAGAAGTAAAAAACACTTCTAAAGTTAATATTATTGCTGCTATTTTATTTAAATTGCTAGTTTTATTAACATTTGGTTTCATCATTTTAATTCCTTTTTACATAATGATTGTTTTATCAATTTCCCCTGATGATCAAGCCAATGATGTTTATCCTGTTATTATTCCAAATTCTATTAATTTTAGCGCTTTTAGTCGTGCTATTCAAGAAGATTATTGAAAATCACTTGGTTGAACATTTTTAATAACTGTTATTTCAGTTATTGTAAAAATATTCTTTTCATCAACATTTGGTTATGCCTTTTCAATTAGAAAATGAAGATTTAAAAAATTAACATGATTATTCTTTTTATCAGTGTTAATTTTACCAGAGGTTGCATTATTAATTGGGCAATATAGAACTATTATCATCTTACAATGAGAAAAAGAGCCAACATTTTTAGCACTAGCATTAATGATGCCTTTTGCTGCTTCAGTTTTTTCAGGTTATATGTATAGAAATGCTTTTGAAGCAATTCCTGATCGTATTAAAGAAGCTTCCATGGTAGATGGTTGTTCTGGAATTAAATACTTTTTTAAAATAGCTTTACCTATGGTAAGTCCTACAACTTGAACAGTAGGAATTTTAACAGCATTTGCTGCTTGAAATTCATTTTTATGACCATTATTATTATTAGGAAAAGATTCATCAATTAAACTAATTAATATTTATTTATTAGATGTAGGTATTAATCCAGATAATGATTCCCCAATTCAAGTGTTTAAAAATGTAAAAATGGCGGGAGCTATTATGGCGATACTTCCAATGTTTATAGCATATTTCTTATTTAGAAAAAGAATTTTAAACGCAATATCAAGACAAGGTTCAACAATTAAAGGATAATTATGAATTTAATTAAATTATTTAAATTAAAAAAAAGAACAAATAACATTTTTTCAATAATTTTAATTTCTATTGTTTTGATAATTGGATTAATTCTAACAGCTGTAGCACTTTATGGTGTCGGCATTATACTTAATTCAATTTTTACGGGTCAATTTTTATAGATATTCTTATTTTACAACCAAGCTTAAGCTTGGTTTTTTTATTTTTTTAAATAAAAAATAAACTTTACTTAAATGTTGTAATTTTAGTATTAAATAAATAATTTTATAAAAGAAATTGATTAAATTTTAATCATAAAAAAAAGGAAACATTTTTACAAATGAAAGACATAAAAAAAACAAATATTTTTTCAGATTTTGAATTATTTTTAAACAACAAAATTAAAATTTTTAAAAAGAATAATCCAAAAAATTTAGAATTAAAGTTAATTCTTAAAGGTAGTTATGTCTTAAAAAAAAATAATCAAATAAACAGAAATTTTAACGATATTGATATTTGCTTTTCGCACAATACAAAACAATCTACTAAAGAAAAATTTTTATTATTTTTGAAACAAGAAATCAAAGATTCTACTTATGATGAAAACTTGTTTGTTTTTTATTGAAAAAATATAAAAATTGAGTTTATAGCTTTAGAAAATATAAATTTAAAATTTTGTAAACAAATAAAAAACTCTGATTTATTTTTTCTAAAATTAAATTTCCATATTTTTCAAGTGTTTTTATCTTTAGCATATATTATGGTTCCTGTTTTTCAACATAATAGGGAACAAAAAATTTTAAATATTGAAAAAGATTTAACAAAGATTTTAAATTTTAATACATTAAATTTAAATATAAATGAAAAAATTAATGAAGAATTTTTAATGAGTCAAATTTATACATCTACAATTATTTCTTTTCACTACAATTATAAATATTTACCAATAAACAATTTTTTAAATAATTTTAAAAAATTTAATTTTTTAGAAAAAATTTTGAATTTTTGAGATTCTATTAATGTAAATATAAAATTAAAAAAAATAATTTCAAATTCAAATAATTTTCTATACATTTTATCTAACGAAAAAGAAAATATGATTGATTTTTTAAAATTTCCCAGTTTACCAGGTTTTGAAATCAGCATCATAAATAAATTTTTGAATAAGTTAGATTCATTAAAAGATAAAAATACTTATGATGTAGAAAATATCAATAATAATTTTATTTTGCTTTCTAATCAAAAAAATAAAATTTTATACACTATCAACAGTGATGAAGTAGGTGGCATTTTATTTAATAATAAAATTTATGATTTAGGGAAAATAAATTGAGGTTCTAAACCAATTTGCATTTACGACCAAAATAGTAATTATTTAAAAACAATATTAAGCAAAAAACAAAATGACGATATTTTTTCAGCAAAAAAAATTAAAAAAATAAATAAGTTTAATTTGCTTTTAACGAAAAAAAATGATTTTAAAAAAAACGAAATTTATCAAATTTTACCTGAAAGCAAATTTGATATTAATTCAAAAGAATTGTCATCAAGAAATTTAGATAATAGATTAAATTTACTTTTATTTTATTATTTTTTCATAACAAAAAAAGATTTTGTTTTAACAACTAAAAAAGAAGTAGGCTCAACCCCTTTTAAAGATGTTGAATTTAAAAATAAAATCAACGCATTTAACAAAATAATAAATTTAGAAATTTTCGAAATTCCTGATTGAGATACTGAAAAAATTTTAATAAAAGTAGCTGATAATTTTAGTGTTGCAAATATGAAACTTATCAATGAAATTAAAAATTTTTTAGATACATATTACATACCATATAAATTATTTTTCGACACTAAATCTGCACATATTACCGAATTTCAAAATTTCAACAATTCAATAACAATATCAATTGGAGCGAATAAAATTCATTCAACCTTTTCAAAAGCAACGCTTAAAAACTTTTTATATTTAATGAATTTTATTTGAGAATATGAAAGCTAATTTATTTAAATATATTTTTGCTATTTTTATTTCTTTAATAGGATCTGAAAGTTTTAAATTAGGATCTTCATTATATATATTTAGATTTCAAGGCAGTCAATGTTTTATTGTCTTAATGTATTTATTAATACAAGTACCCGCTTTTATTATTTATATTTTTAGTAAAAAATTATCAAAAATTAATTCAAAATTTTCATTAATTTTATCTGATATTTTGTCGATTTTTCTTTTATCTTTATCGATTGTTTTCTTTTTTACATTATCAAAAAATTTTGAAAAAGTTTTTTCAATTTCACTTATTGTTTTGAATTCTGCTTTAGCTTTTGTACACTCTTTTAGGTTTATACATTTAAAGAATATTTTATATTTTTGTACTAAAATTGAAGAAGAAGTAAAAAAATATAATTATGTAACTACATGAGCAACATCAATTGCATTTTTAATGTTTCCATTATTTTCTTTATTTTTCAATTATTTTAGCTATTATTATTTAATCTTTTTTAATATATTTACTTATTTATTAAGTGCAATTCTTTATTATTTAATTAAATTAAATAAAAACCCTATTATATTTTCAGAATTGAAAAAAGGGAATATAGTTAATATTAAAACAAACAAATATAATAAATGATTTTTCACAATATTTTTTTCAATAATTATAGGAGTTGTTTTATATCCAAAGCAATCGGGGATGTTTCAATATCTAGGTTATTCTAAGTTTGAATTCATTAGTTTAGAAACAGCAACTATAATCATTTCGATGGTAAGTTCCTTTTTTGGCTTTTTAGGCGCTATAGTTATTCAACTTTTAAATAAAAACAAAAAAAATGAATAATTTAATAATTTTTGTTTCAAGTTCATTAATAATGTCAATGATAGGGATTGTGTGAATTATTTTTGTAAAACAAAATAACTCATTAAACTCTTTTATAACTTATATTTTTGTTATTTCATTACAGCAATTCTTTTTTTCATTGTTGATTTCACTATATTATAATTACAATTATAGTTTTTTCACTAGAGAAAATAATTCATTTCAATTAGGAATTTCAATTATATTTAGATCTATAATTAGTTCACTAATTATATTTTTATTTACATTTTTTTCACAAAATTATAATTATCGAATTGCGTTTATTCTTTATATAATTATATTGATTTTTTTAAGCATCTTTACAAATTATTTTTTATATAAAAATATAAGTAAAAGAAAAAATAAAAAATGATATTAAAAAAATCCTCCACTTTACAGGAGGATTTTTAATTAATTATTCTTCGCTTGGTATGATGTGAATATGAGTGTGGAATACAACTTGTTTAGCTTCCGGTTCATTATTTACAATTAATCTAAAACCTTTAACATTTAATTTTTTGATTTGTAATAAAGCTAATTCTCTAGCTTTTAACATTGCATAACTTAAATCTTCGTCACTTATTGTAATTAAATTTCTAGAATAATTTTTAGGAACTACTAGAAAATGTCCTTTAGTAACAGGAAATTTATCCATGAAAGCAATAACTTTATCATCTTCATAAATAATTTCAGCAGGTAGTTCTTTTTTAATTATTTTTAAAAAAAGTTTATCCATTATTATTTCCTTGATTATCTTTATTTTGTTCTTCTAATTGTTTTAAAACACTATCAACTAATTCTAATTTATAACCTTTTTCTTCATAAAATTCTTTAACTTCATTAAATAAGTTAATTTCATCAGCTAAATAAAGATTATGGATTAATTTTTCTTTTTCTTCTTTAGTATTTCATGGTGTTTCATTGAATGAAAAATAAATTTTCTTTATTTTATTTTGAGTAACTTCTTTATTAAATAAAGGAGTGATAGGTAGAATATATGATAATGATAAGAAAGAATTATCGTTTTGTTCATCGAAAAATGAAACAAATTCAGGTAATTTAGATAATTCTTTTCCATTTTCTGGATATTGTGTGTTAGTAAAAATTGTTGTTGAATTTCAACTTAATCCTTCAGCTCAATAATAATTATTATATGTTTTTCCATTGCTATCAATAGTCATTTTAACTAATGCATCCACAACATTTGAAGAACTTGCGATAGGTACAATTCTTTCAATTTCGTATTTTACACCACTAACATCTGAAGAAGTTTTAATCTCTAAATCATCTTTAGTAACTTCACTACTTGTCTTTGTTAAATTAAAATTACTTTTAATTTTAACAGGGAATGCTTTTTTATCTTTTCAAAGATTGGCGGATTCTAAATCTTTCTTAGATACAAATTTTAAAGTATTTGTATCTAAAAACCCACTTTTAATATATGGTTGTTTTTTTAATTCGTTTATTCTGTAAGAAACACCATATTTAGAAAAACCATTTTGATTATATAATAAACCTTTATAACCAAAAAGTTTTTTAACATCTATACTATCATTGAGTTTGTATAATTCAAAATCTTTAATTAATTTAGTAGTTTCTAAATTTTGTTTATCTTTGGGAATAAAAAAGTTAAAGTCATTCTCATCTTTAACAGTGACAAATTTTAATGTATGAACATCTGATGGATCCTCAGATTTATATGATCAAGTTTGAGCAACTTTTTTATTTAAAAGCAAATTAATTAAGAAAAAATCTTTGGAATTTATATCAATGTTTTCAAAAATTTCTTTTTGATTAAATTGATTTTTCGTTTCATCAAAAGCATCTTTATAAATTTTTGAACTTTGAATATCTTCTTTATTAATATTTGATAGATGATTCAAATTCAAAAGCATTTTATTTATCTTGCTACTTATTTGACTTTCACTTATGTTAAATAGAATTTTAAAACTATTTTCGCTAAAAATCTTTTGTGGTCCCGCATCATTTAATAATGTTTGAATTTCATTGTCTTTTACAAGGTTTTTGCCGATTAAATCAGTTATAATTTTAGATGTAAAATTATCGTTGGTTTTTAAATTGAAATTTTGATAATATTCAAAAGCATTTTTAGCATCTTTATAATATTGACTGTTTGAATCTAAAAATTGCTGAGCTAAATTTTTATCGCTTTTGTATCATTTATCCATTAATATTTGTTCAACAACTTTGTTTTCTAAAAATTCTTTTACTTCATTAGATTTTAATTTTTCATCTTCTATTATTTTTGAAGATGAACTTACAGTTTGTGAACAAGAGGAAAGAATAAAAGGAGTTAGTAAAATTCCAGAAACAAAAATTTTATTTAATTTATTTTTTTTCATTTTCCCCCTTTTGTAATTTTAATTTATTTAGAATTGCTTCATAATTTGAGCGACTATCTAAAGTGTTAGGTTTATTTATAAACTGTCAAATATTATTTTTAAAAATTAAATCTTTTGAAGAATTATTTTTTTTCAATTTTTCAATATGATTATTAACTTTATCAGAGAAATCAATCCCTTTTAAAGTGTAAAAAGATTCTATGAAAACATTAGTTTTTCTTTTTAAATTATTAATGTATTTATCTTTTGTTTCAGGAGTTTGGTTTTTTAACAATTTATCTCTAATATGATTATCAAAACTTTTTTGATTTAATAAATTAGCAACAATTATTTCATTTTTTTCAATATCTTGGAAAATTTTATTTAAATTTAATCTTGGGTTTTTTGAAGTTTTAAAATTGTTATTTGCATCAACTTGTATATCATCTAATATTGCCTTTTGAATGTCGTTAAATTTATTTATTATTTTTTTGTTAAATAAAACAACTTGATTATTTACAATCGCCATATATAAATTATTTTGTTTATTAATTAAATATAATGTAGCTAATTTGGTATTTTCTTTAAATGAAAATGCCTCTTTAAATATTTTTCCAATTTCTTCTAAATTTTCATTTGTTAATGAATTTATAAATTCTACTATTTTATCATTATAATTTCTGATTTCATCAACATCTTTACCTTTTAATTGATCAACATCAACTAATAAATCTTCTTTAGCGTATTTTTTAAAAATATTCTCTTTAATTTTCATTAAAATAGTTTGGCTAAATACTTTTTCTTTTTCTTCAGCTTTGAACAATTCGTCCAAGAGAATAAAACCATTTTCAACATTTTCATCAAAAATTTGAATTATATTTTTAAAACTTTCTTGACCTAAATTTCTTCCATTTTTAGAATTTAAATCTTTACTTATTGTATTTAATAAAATTCTATCATTAGCATTATCTAAAGCTTCGTTAGATTGCGCCCCTTTAAAATTTTCAATTAAATCAAAAATAGTTTTTACTTCTTGAACTTTGTTCTTATCATCTAATTTAATTATTGAATAGCCAAGTAATTCTTTCAATGTTGTTTGATCTATTTTTCAATTTTGTTTTGGATTTAAAATATCAGCTGTTATTTTTAAATTAAGTTTTGAAATGTTATAAAATTCTAATTTATCTTTAAAAATAGCTTTATCATTGAAATAAAATTCATTAATTAAGTTAAAAGCATTCATATATTTTTTAACAAAAGATTCAGACATGAAAGCGCTTACAAAAGCATTTTCTATTATTTTATTTCTTTCATCTTCTGTTTTAGCATTATTCTCTTCACCTAAATCAGTTGCTAGTTTAGCATTCATAGGCGCTGTCGAATCGTTTGTATCGCTTAAAACAATAATATCTTTAAAAAGTCTTTCGCCTTGTTTAAAAATAACATTATTTTTATCATCTACTATATCTTTTTTTAAAACTCTATATTTAATATCTTTTAATCTAAAGTTCTTGCTGATAGAAGTTTTAAATCTAGAAAAAGCTTTATTTTTTATTTCTTCATTAACTAAAAAATTAATAGCTTGTTCTTCGCTTATTGCTTTATTAAATCTTGGATCAGTAGCTAAAAATTTATTAAATTCAGTTTCTCAATTATTGAAACCAAAAGTCTTTTGAATTCTTTCTTTTTCATCATCTATAATCTTTTGTTTTTGTGCTTTTATTTCATCTAAGCTTTTCAATTTTGTTTTAAAATCATCATTAGCACTAGTTTTGTTTTCAACAAAAGAATTATCTCATGCCTCTTTAAATTTTTGTTCAGCTTTTAATTCTTCATTGTATAAAAAAGTTACAAGCTCTTGTTCTACTTTGCTAAATTCATCATTTTCAATATTTTTTTCACTTTTTAAAAGTTGATGTAAATCAGCCATTATTATATTTTTGCCATTAACTTTAGCTACAATATCATTATCGCTTCTTTGTTCAATAACTTTAACTTTTGTATTTGTTACACCAAGTGGGATTCCAATACCCAATCCTAAAATAGTAGCAAAAGCTAATGTACCTAAAATAATTTTAATTTTTTTTCTTCTCTTTTTTTGCTCAGGAGTCAATTCTTTCTTTTCTTTTTTTTCAATTTTAGAATTTAATCTAGCTATTTTTTTCTTTCAGTTTTCTTTTCCGGCCATTTAATGCCTCCTATTTTTAAAATATTTTTTTTAAAACAAATATTATTAATAATTTAAAATTTAACCTATTTATTAAATATATTAAAAATTTTAACAAAAAAACAAAAAATTATAGTTTTTTATTTTTTATTATAAAAAATTACTTTATTAATAAAATATAATAAAATGAAAAATTGAATATAATGTTTTATATTAAATAAATTTATAAATTTTATTGAAAAGGGGAGAGATGTATAAAAAATTTTATAAAGGAATGATAGAGGTTATTGTTGGGCCTATGTTTTCTGGAAAATCTGATGAATTATTAAAAAGAATAAGAATTTTGAAATATGCAAAAATTAAAACATTAATTGTCAAACATTCTTTTGATAAAAGATTTTCAACAGATAAAATAATTTCAAGAACAGGAGCTGAAATTAAAGCTTTTAGCGTTTCTAATGCTGAAGAAATTGAAGAATTATTTTTAAAAGATAAATATAAAGCTATAGCAATAGATGAAGCGCAATTTTTTGATAAAAATTTAATAAAATTTATTAGTCAAAAAGCGGATGAAGGTATAAGGGTTTTAGTAAGTGGTCTTGATATGAATTATTTAAGGGAGCCTTTTGGAATAATGCCATATATTTTATCTATAGCTGAAAATATAACAAAATTACAAGCAATATGCTTGAAATGTTATAATGCAGCTTCTACAAGTTTTAGAAAAATTCCTGATAAAAATTTAAACATGCTTGGAGATAAAGATGAATATGAAGCAAGATGTAGAAGATGTTTTGTAGAAAGTTTTAGCAAGACAAAAAAATAAAAAAACATAAAAATGTGATTTTTCACATTTTTTTTCTTTTTTTACTTAAAAAAATAAGTTTTTTATATAAGAAAATATGAACAAAAAATTATTTAAATTTTTATTTTCTTTTTTACCTTTAGTTTTTAGTCCTTTTTTAATAAGTAGCTCGTATAACAATATTCCATACAATTCAAATAGCACTTCTGAAACAATGAAAGAAGAAGAAATCATTAATTTGGAAAAATTAAAAAGTAATATAAATTATGTTGATATTAAGTCAAATAATTATAATGCTGAAAATGCAAAACTAACTATTTTATACAATGAAAATGAATATCAATCAAGTAATAAAAATATCTTAAATTATAAGTTAGAATTTTTAAAAAAAATTTTTAATATATTAAATAATAAAATCCAAATTACTTTCTTACCATTTAATAATCAATTTGAATATGATGAACAAATAAAAACAATAGAAAAAAATAAAACTAAATATATTTTACATTTATATAAAAATATTGATGCAAATCAAAGTTCTGATAATGAATCGATTTCACTTTCTTATTTAAATAAATTAACAGTGGAAAATAGAATTATTAACTTTAGCCCCTGAACAAATGAAGAAAACATCTTTGATCATTTTTTAAACTTTTTTTCCATTTCCGCGCTTAATACTACAAAAACAACAGAAAATTTAAACAAAATTACAGTCCATGAATTTAAAACTCCTATAGAAACTAAATATAACAATTTTTACCGAAAACAAAATTCAGACATTAGCGTTAATATAGATGGTGTTATAAATAACAAAGTAAATCATAGTGCAAATGCTTCTTTTTATGCTTCGGCAATATTTATAAGTTCATTTTTTGACTTTTTAATTTATTCTAAATCTTCAAACATAAATAGTGATATCAAAATCATAAATTCATTCTTACTTTCTGCAAAAAAATATGATTTTTTTACTGAAAAATATTTTAATAATCAATATATAGGAATAGGTTCTGGTTTTATAGATTATGAAAATGCATGGAATACATATAATGATTTAAATTCATTTAGTATTAAAAAAACTAGAGAATTTTTGGAAAATGAAGTTATTTTAGAAAAAGACTTTTCCTTAAAAAAAGATGAAATAATAGCAATTAACACAAATTGGTTTTTAAACCTTGTTAATTTTAATTTCAGAACCGTCCATTTTGGAGAAATATTTTTAGATTCTTTGAACATTTTAACAACTATAGATATTTTAAAAAATCGGGAAAATAGTGAATTTATAAAAAAACATCTTAAAAGTAATGAACATACTTTTTTCATTGAAAATAAATTTAATAATAATCTTGATCTAGTATTAGAATTTTTTGATAATGACTGAAAAGTTGTTGCAATTTCTGAAGCTACAATTAAAAATTATGAAGAGATCAAATACAAAGTAAAATACGATGGTAGATATAAAATAAAATTAATCGCAAAAACAGATTTACCTTCAATAAATGAAATTCATCTAAATTTTGTACAAAAAAAATCAGATTCATAATTTAATCTGATTTTTTTAAATTATTAATGACAGTGTCCATCACTATGACAATGTTTTCCGCCTATAATTTTATTCATGCCATCAGCCATATCAGGAGTATCATGTGTATGGAATGCTAAAAGCATTACAGTAAGGATGATTCCTATTCCAAAAAAGACAAGCGAAAGATATCATTCTTTTTTACCACTATTCCTTAAGTGAATAAATTCAGGGACTAATTCAATAATAACAGCAAATGCCAATATCGAACCACCAAATGCATTAACAACTGGTAAAATTCATCCAGTTTGAACTGAACCTCTTAAATATCTATTAATATAAGCTCCTACAATCATAATAGGAATTATTAAAGCGATTGTAACAATGTTATATAAAACTGCTTTTTTAATAGTTTGCCCATATTGTACTTGTCTATAATGCACAATTAATATTTCAATAATAATATGAATATTAAAAGTAATAACCAATCCATAATTTAATTCTCTACCTTCAGAAACTCTAGCTACAGTAGCTCCTAAAATAAAACCATCAATAGTACGATGAGAAAGTAATAATAATATTGCTAATCAAGCGGCTTTAGGATTATCAATATCATTAAAACTTATAATATGATCATGATGACCATGTTCTTCATGATTTTTATGTTTTTCAATTTGAAAATGTTTTATAAAAATATGTCTTACTAAAAATAAAGTAGAAACCCCAAGTAATGAACCAAAAGTTACAATTCCAGCCTGAATTAATTGTTCATTAATATCAGTTAAATTAATAACATTTTTTTCACCCAAAAGATGTGCGTATTTTTCACCTTCTTCAAAAGCTTCTTTAAGTAGACCAGTGGTGGCAATCATTATTAAAATTCCAGAACTTAAAGCATATAAATAAGTATTTGTGCTTTTTTTAATTCGTGGTTTTACAAAAGCAACAAATAAAGCTAAAATAACTGGAAATGCTAATAAAACAAATATATATATTAGCAAATTTAAAGTAATGGCCACATTTAAATCGAAATTTGATTTAGTAAATGGAAACATTTTTTTCTTTCTACATATAAGTTAATTAATCATATACAATTTATATTATACATTTTTAAATTTAAAATACAAATTTAATCAAATATTTTTATTAAATAGAAAATAGTGTATAATGGACAAAATGGAAAATGTTAAAGCACTATTTTTAGATTTAGATGGCACTTTACTAGATGTAGGAATAGGCAAATGAGCAAAAATTAGTGATAATAATAAAAATGCAGTACTAGAATTTTCGCAAAAAGGAAAAGTAATAATTTCTACTGGAAGATCATTTAATTTAGAAGTTAAAAAAATAGCTCAAACAGTAAACGCTAGTTTTACAGTTTGTCAAAATGGCAGTCAAATTTATGATCAAAATTTTAATTTAATTAAAGATCTAAAAATATCTTATCCGTTAGTTAATCAGGTTTTTGAAATTGTAAAAGAGTGAAAAGCATCTTTTGTTGCTAATTCATCTATTTTTATTTATGGACCTTTTTTTTGAAATAAATTATTTTCGTTGTTTAGCAATTTTAAAGCAAAAAAATATAAATTTTTTAATGCCCATGATAGTAATAAAATTTTGATTATTCACAGAAATAAAACACAAGTTAGAAAAATTCATCAAAAAATTAATGAAAAATTTTTTAATGATTTAAAAGCTGAAATTGTGGGAAAAAACTGAGCAATAGAAATAACTGAAAAAAATTGTACAAAAGGTAAGGCAGCTGAATACATTTTAGATCTTTTAAATATAAACGCTAATAATTCAATTCACATTGGCGATTCAATGAATGATTCATCAACTAGCGGTATTGTAGGTAAATTAATTGCAATGAAATCCGGTTCAAATAAATTAAAAAAAATAGCTGATGAAATTGGTGAAAAAAGAAAAAAAGCCGGAGTGGCTAAAATTTTAAAAAATTTATCTTAAAAAAACTAGTTTAATATATAATATTTTTTATGGCGCCATAGCCAAACGGCCAAGGCATGGGTCTGCAACACCCTGATTACCGGTTCGAATCCGGTTGGCGCCTCCATGCGCCCGTAGCTCAATAGGACAGAGTGTTTGGTTACGGCCCAAAAGGTTGAGGGTTCGACTCCTTCCGGGCGCGCCAAATGTAAAAAACACCTTATTATATTGATATAAAAAATGTTCTACAATGTTATTTTTAACATTGTTTTTTTTATACTTTTTTCAAAACACAATTTCAGTTTTTAAACAATTTTTATATTTTTTATATAATTAAAAAATAAAATTAAAGGAATAAAATGACAAAATTTATAAATTTAAACACTCATACAGAATATAGTTTTTTAGAATCAACAATTAAAATAAATTCGCTTTTTGATTATGCTATTAAAAATAATTTAACAACTTTGGCAATTACTGATAGAAACAACATGTTTGGAGTACCCTTTTTTCTAAAAAAAGCCAAAGAAAATAATATAAAACCAATTATTGGAGTAGATTTAGATGTTGAAGATTATAGATTTATTTTATTAGCTAAAAATTATGCAGGGTACCAATTTTTATTAAAATTAGTTTCTAAAATTAATAAAGATAAAAAAATTGAACTTAGCGAAATTTATAATGAAAATATTTTTATTATTGATCATCCAGATTATGGAATTTTTGCAAAAACTGAAGAATCACTAAACTTTTCAAATTATTATATTTCTACAAATGATATAAATATTAATAATTCTATTTATTTAAATGAAACAAAAATATTAAATAATGAAGAAAAAGAGGTTTTAGATTTATTAAAATCTATTTCTAAAAAAGAATTTAACACAAATAAATATTTATCATTTGAACCTGTAAAAAAAATTGATGATATCATCATAAATAGAATAAATAAAATTATTTCAGAAATAAATATAATCTTTCCCGAAAAAGAAAATTTTTTACCTAAATTTGCCAATGATGAAAATTTAAGTTCTGATGAATATTTGAAAAAAATAATTTTTACAAATTTAAAAACTAAAGAATCAGAATTAAAAAAATATAAACAAACAATGGAAAGATTGAACTATGAATTTAATGTAATTAAAAACTTAAATTTTAGTGATTATTTTTTAATTATTTGAGATTTAATAAAATGAGCTAAAGAAAATAATATTTTAGTAGGTCCAGGGAGAGGAAGTGTTTCAGGGTCGTTAATTGCTTTTATTTTAAATATAACTGAAGTCAATCCGTTAAAATATAATCTATATTTTGAAAGATTTTTAAATCCAGAAAGAATTTCTATGCCTGATATAGATATTGATGTAGCTGATGATAGAAGAGATGAAGTTCTTTTATATCTTAAAAATAAATACGGTTTTGAGAATTTTTCTACTATTATAACTTTTCAAACATTAGGGGCGAAAATGTCTTTAAGAGATACTGCAAGGGTTTATAAATTACCAGTTTCTGAAGTTAATGAGCTTACAAAAAGGATGTTTAATGATTCATCTTCACTAGAAGTGAATTATGAAAAAAATGCTAAATTTAAAGCTAAAATCAATTCAAATGAGTTATATTTTAAAATATACAACATGGCTAGAAAAATTGAAAATTTACCTAGACAACACGGAACACATGCTGCCGGAATAATAATTTCAAAAACTGAAATTGAAAATGTTATACCCACTTTAATTAACGATAAAAACTTTTTAGAAACGCAATTTTCTATGGAATATTTAGAAGATTTTGGTTTTTTGAAAATTGATATTCTAGCATTAAAAAATCTTTCAATTATTAATGAAGTGTTAAATTTAATTAATGAGAAAAATAAATTAAATTTAACATTTAAAGATATTCCTTTATTTGATTTAAAAACTAATGAATTATTAACACAAGGAAAAACTGTTGGAATTTTCCAACTAGAATCTCCAGGGATGAAAAACACATTAAAAAATGTTGGTATCTCGTCATTAGAAGACTTAGCGTCTGTAATTTCTTTATTTAGGCCGGGGCCGATAGAATATATAAATGAATATGCTAAAAGAAAAAAAACTAATTCAGTGCCTCAAGTATCAGAAGAATATGATGCAATTTTAGCATCTACTTACGGAATAATTGTTTATCAAGAACAAATAATGGAAATATGTCAAAAAGTAGCTAATTTTTCATTTGCACAAGCAGATATTTTTAGAAAAGCTATTTCTAAAAAAGAATCAAATGAAATGTCAAAATACAAAGATATATTTATCGCTAATGCAATTAAACAAAATTATGATGAAAAATTAGCTTTAAAAATTTTTCGTGATATTGAATATTTTGCTGAATATGGTTTTAATAAAGCTCATGCTATTTCTTATGCTATGTTGGCGTATAAAATGGCCTACTTAAAATCCAAGTTTCCATTGTTTTTTTTCGCATCATTAATAAATAATGCAAGAGGCTCACAAGAAGCTATTAAAAAATATATAGATGAAGCAAAAGAATATAATATTAAAATACACTCTCCATCTGTGAACGCGTTTTTTAAAATTAATGATAATTCAATAATTGAAAATGATGAAATTTTTCTTCCTCTAATTACTATTAAAGGTTTAGGAAATGTAGCAACTAAAAAAATATTAGAAATAAGAAAAGAAAAAAAGTTTAGTAATTTGCAAGATTTTTTAATTAGAATGAATGAAAATAAAGTAACTAAAAACATTATTAATATTTTAATAGAATCTAATTCATTAAGAGAATTTGGAGTTCAAAAATATATTAAATCAATATTAAATATTTTTGATAATGAAGAAACAAATTTAGATTTTGATAAAGATCCAAATTTAGTAAAAGAGTATTTAGAAACCTTTAAAAAAGAAGCTATTTTTACTGAAGTAAACGATGAAAAAGATATTGAAGAAATTCAAAAAAATGAATTAAATTATCTAGGAATGACATTTACCACAAATTATAAAAAAAATTATGAATATGAAACAAGATTAATCGATCTTAAAAATAATAACAAATATGTTCTGCCACTAAAAGTTTTAAAAATCAGCCCTTTTTATGATAAAAATAAAAGATTGATGGCTAAATTAGAACTAATGGATAGTTCCAAACAAATAGTTGCTTTCATTTTTAGTAGTTATTGACAAATAATTGAAAATAAAATTGATGCAAATAAAATATATGAATTTGAAATAATGTTAAATTCTAGAGGTTATACTATATATAAAATGTTGAAGGAAATATATGAAAAATAAAATTTTATTAGTTGATGCTAATTTATTATTATTTAAATCATTTTACGCCAGCTATTCAATGCAACAAAATTTATTTCTGGATGAAATAAGCAGTGAATTTTCAGCGAATACTGTGCATATTTTTTTTAGTTCACTTTTTAATGTTTTAAAAACTTATAAGCCAACACATTTATATTTAGCTTTTGATTCAGCGACCAAAACTTATAGGCATAATTTAAATGAAAACTATAAAAGTAATAGAAAAAAAATCCCTGACGAAATTTGAACTCAATTTGATTGAATAAAAAAAATCCTCAGTTTATTAAATGTTAAATATGAAAATATTCCTACATTTGAAGCAGATGATTTAATTGCTAGTTTTAATTATAAATATAAACAAGATAATGCTATTATGGTTTGATCGGATGATAAAGATTTATTACAACTAGTAGATGAAAATACTTCTATTTTGTGTAAAAAACAAAACAAATTTTTTATAAAAAATTATAAAAATTTTGAAGAAGTGGAAGGAATTCAACCTTCTCAAGTAGTTGATTATAAATCTATGGTAGGCGATAAATCAGATAATTTAAAAGGAATAAATGGTATAGGTGAATTAACAGCTAAAAGACTTTTAAAAAAATATTTTTCTTTAAACAATATTTATAATAATTTAAATGACTTAACCCCTTCATTACAACTTAAGTTTACAAGTTATAAAGAAGAAGCTTATTTGTGCCAAAAATTAACAAAATTATTAATTGATGCACCAAGTATTTATGATTTAAAAGCGATAGAAATTGATTTAAAGTTTTCCCAAGAGCTCGAAAATTTATTAGTTAAATTAAATTTAAATAAAGTTTTATCTCAAATTAAATCTTTTTTAAATGATAGCGATAACAGGTAAATATGGCTCAGGGAAAACAACATTATTAAATAAAATTGCTAAATATAATTATAAAGTTTTGAATTGCGATGATTTTATAAAAGAATGTTATAAAAAAAATAACTTATGTTATTTAAAAATTAAAAAAAAATTGGGCGAAGATTTTATAAATCATGACGAAGTTGATAAAAATAAATTAAGAGAATTTATTTTAAAAGATAAAAGCAATATTAATATTATAGAGAAATTAGTTTACCCAATTTTAGAAGAGCATTTAAAAAATAATAAGTATGATTTTGTTGAAATAGCAAATATCAAAGGAGCAAATTTAGATTTTTCAAAATATTTTACCAAGATATTTGTTTTAATAACACCTGAAGAACAAAGGCAAAAAAATATAAATTCTAAAAGTGTCGATAAAAAAATTCAAAATATAAATAACTCTTTAAACAGTGGAATTGTAGGCGTTCCTACTGTTAATATAATGTGGAAAGATGTTGATAAAGAAAACTTTTTTGTGACTTTTTTTAAAAAAGCATTTGATATGTAATAGAATAATTTCACTAACAAAATTTAATAATTTTATTGGAGTAATTATGGAAAAGTTTAATGTAAAAGTGTCTAAAAAAATATCTGAATTTGATTTAGAAATAATTAATGATTTTTATTTACCTATTATAGGCGCAACATCATTTGTTGTTTATTTAAATCTTTATAATCAATTTAAAAAAAATAATTTTAAAATTTTTGAATTAAATTTAAAAACTTTTTTAAAAAAATTGAAAATTTCAGAACAAGAATGAATAGAAACAAGATCAACTCTTGAAGCCGTTTCTTTATTTCAAACATATTTTGACCAAGAAAATAATGAATTTTATATTGTATTGCAAAAACCATCTGAATATTCTTCATTTTTAAAAAATAGTTTGCTAAATTCCCAAATAAAAGAAAAAATTTCACAAGATGAATTTAAAAAATTATTATCAAAATATGATGAAGTTAATATCATTAAAAAAAATTTTAAGAATATAAGCAAAAAATTTTATGAAATTTTTAACTGTAATTTTAAAAAAGAAGATTATATTCTAGAAAATAAAAACGAAAATAATTTTATTATTAGTGAAACAAAAGTCACAAATAATTCAAAAAAAGAAGTGTTAAATACATCTAATTTTTTAAAAACTCTCACCAATAAAGATGCAAAACCTTCTTTAGTTAAAGCTGTAGACACATTTTTAGATAAATTATCTCAAGATTCAATAAATGAAATATTAAAATTTTGTTATTTATCAGATGGAAATAATCACATTTCTATTTCATATTTTAAAAAAATAGCTCAAGATTTAATAAATAAAAATGTAATTTTAGCAAATGAAATAAAAATTGAATTAAGCGAAACATTAATTTATAAACAAAGAAAAAATAAAAACCAAAACCAAATTAATGTTTTAGAAAGCGTTAACGATAAATTTTCTAATGTCTTTAATAATTCTCAACCTAAAAAAAGAAGAGTTTTAGATGAAACATTTAGCGGAGTTATAAATGAAGATTAATAATTTGAATGTAAATTCGTTATTTGATGAAAATCAATTAAAAAATGAAGATTATAAAAAAATAATAATAAAAAAAATATACGAAAATAAAAGAACGAAAAAAATGATTGATGATGAAAAAATAACTTATGATGAAGTATTGGAAAATATTTCGACATTCATACAAATGTTTAAAAGAAGATTTGAGTACTTTATTTATCTTAAAAGGCAAGAAGATGGTAAATTAAAAAAAGTTATTTCATTAAGCAACGAATTTAAACAAGCTTCATTTAAAAACAATTTTTGATTAACAGAAATAACAGAAATTAATTTCGATAATAAAATAGAAATAGTTATTGATAAACTTAAAAATTCTGCTATTAAAAATTTATTAAAATCATCTGATATTTTAAAAAGTTCTTTTTATTTATGTGGTGAAACAGGAAAAGGTAAAACATTAATTTTAGAAGCTATAGCTATCGAAAGAGCAAGAAAAAATAATGAAACTATTGCATTTATCAATATGAGCGATTTATTTTCGTTTGCATTTAAAAATATGATAGGCAAAAATTCATTATTTTTTCCAATAATAGAAAAATTTAAACAAGTAGATGTTTTGTTTTTAGATGATTTAGGCTCTGAAACACACAACAACTGATTTTTAAATTCGTTACTTACTCCTATCTTAAAATATAGACATAAGTTTAATAAAAACACTTATTTTTCATCTAATTATTCGCAAGATGATTTATTTAAATTATATTCATCAGATACAAAGAAAATAAGTCCCGAAGTAGTTAAAAGGTTTGTTTCAATAGTTAAAGATATTTCAAAAATTGAACTTTTTACAGAGTAAAAAAATTAATTTTAATATATAATAAAAAAATATGAATTTAAAGGTTTCACGTTTTAATAAATGAAAAAAATATAGAGAAGCTATTTATGGTTTATCTTTTTTTTATAGTTCTTTTTTAAATAAAGATAAAGCTAAAAAAAATAACTTGGAATTATTGACAAAAAACATTAATGATTTCAATTATGAAAAAATTATAAATTCTGAAGAAATAATAAATGATTTTCAAAAATCTTTAACTATAAATAAAATCCATTTAGAAAAGTGAAAAATTCCTGATTTAAAAAATAAAATTCAAAAATTGAATAAAGAATTTGAAAAGAATTTTTCTTTTTTTGAAGAAATTGAATTTAATTTTGATTTTTTTATTAAAGAAAAAGAAAGAATTAATAAAATAAAAATTCAAAAATATGAAAAGGAAAAAAATGAAAAAAATTAATGTAGCAATTGATGGACCTTCAGGTGTGGGCAAATCAACTATTTCAGAAAAAATAGCTAAAAAATATAATTTTATTTTTGTAAACACGGGTACTTTTTATAGAACAATTGCTTTTTATTTTCTTTCAGAGTTTAAAAATGATTTAAATGTAATTAAAAATAAAGATTTTGTTTTAAAAAATTGAAACATGGACAAAATAACATTAAATGAAAATAAAGAAGTTTTATTAAATAAAGAAAATCCCTCTGATAAACTAAGAACAGATATTGTTTCTCAAGGCGCTAGTATCATTGCTACATATAAAGAAATTAGAACACAAATTGTTAACTTTTTAAAAAACTTATCAAAAAAAGATAAAGGTTTTATTATGGAAGGACGTGATACAACTTTTTCAGTTCTTCCTCATGCTGAAGTGAAAATATTTTTATGAGCATCTCCAGAAGTAAGAGCTAAAAGAAGAGTTCAACAAAATAAAGAATTAGGAATAATAGAAAATTATGAAGATGTATTTTTAGCTATTAAAGAACGTGATTATCTTGATCAAAATCGTGAATTCGATCCTTTACATCAAACGCCAGATTCTTGATTTATCGATTCAAGTAATATGACAATGATGCAAGTTGTTGAAGAAATATCAAAATTAATAGAAAAAATTATTTATGAAAAATAATGTTGTAGCAATTGTTGGAAAACCTAATGTTGGAAAATCAACTTTTTTCAATAAATTAGTAGGAAAAAGAATATCTATTATTCACGATTCCCCAGGAATAACTAGAGATAGAATTTATGAAAATGTACAATGAGTAGGTAAAACAATCAAAATTATTGATACAGGTGGAATTGAAATTGAAAACAAACCTTTTCAAGAACAAATAAGGATTCAAACACAAATAGCTATTGAAGAAGCGCAAATAATTGTTTTAATGATAAATGGAAATTTAGAAATTGATAAAGATGATTTATTTGTGGCTAATTTATTAAGAAAAACTGGTAAAAAAGTTATAGTTTGTTGCAACAAATTAGAAAATAATAAAGGTATGGATGTAAGTATATATTCTTTAGGTTTTGATAAATATTTTAAAATATCAGCGATGCATTCTGAAGGAATTGGTGATGTTTTAGATGAGATTGTAAATAATTTAAATTTCACTGAACAAGAAGAAAAAAATGAATTTAAATTAGCTATTATAGGTAAGCCAAATGCAGGTAAATCTTCATTATTAAATACACTTATCAACGAACAAAGAGCAATAGTTTCGCCAATAGCCGGAACAACTAGAGATTCAATTGTTTCAAAAATAGTTTTAGAAAATCAAAAATTTGATATTATAGATACGGCTGGAATAACAAAAAAGTCTAAATTAGTAGAATCGGTTGAACATTATGCTTTGATGAGAGCTATGTTATCACTTGAAAATTCTAATTTATCACTTCTTGTTATTGATGCTACGAATGAATTAAGTCATTTCGATCAAAGACTTGCAGGATACGCGTTTGAACTAAATAAACCAATAATAATTGTTATCAATAAGTGAGACTTAATTAAAAAAAATTCTAAAACAATGATTGAGTTTGAAAAAGAAATAAGAAAAAAATATAAATTTCTTGCATGAGCTCCCATTGTATTTATTTCTAGTTTGTATTCTCAAAGAATTAACACTTTAAAAAAAACAATACTAGAAGTAAAGAAGAATTTAGAAAAAAGAATTTCAACAAATTTATTAAATGAAGCTATTATTGAAATTCAAATAGTGCAACCAGCACCTACATTAAAAGGAAAAAAATTAGAAATATCTTTTATTAAACAAGTAGAAGGAAAAATACCAACTTTTATTTTATTCGTAAACAATAAAGAGTATGCACATTTTACATATTTAAGACATTTAGAAAATAAAATAAGAGAATATTTTGATTTTACTGGTACTCCTATAAAATTTATACTAAAAAATAAAAAATAATAGTAGTAAGGAAAAAATGAATAAAAAAGAACTTATTTTAGAAATATCAACAAGAATTAATCAAACTCAAAAAAATGTTGAAGAAGTAATTGACTCATTTGTTAAAATAATTGCCGAAAAATTATCTGAAGATGAAAAGGTTAGTATAAGTGGTTTTGGAGTTTTTGAAAGTATTTGAAAAGAAGCTAGAGAAACTACATATTGAAAAACTAAAGAAGTTTTCAAAATCCCAAGACAAAGAGTACCTAAATTTAAACCATCTAAAGTTTTAAAAGAATTAGTTTTACAAGAAAAAGAAAAATAATTTAAATAATCACTACAACCTTTTTAATAGTGGTTATTTATTTTTTTTCTTCAATAATATCAATAAAATTTAAAATACCAGGATAATGTATCTCTAATTCATAACCATTATTTTTTAAAAATAATAAATCAATTTTTATTTTTTTAATATTCATTAAATTTTCGACAAAAAGTAAAAAAAATTTATCTGTATTTTTAAATAAAATGATAAAAAAAGCTATTCCACCCATTTGGTGAATTTTTTTTAAATATTTAAATTGATGTTCTTTAATATTATTTCAAGCTAAATAATTATCATTAGTACTTTTCGCTTCAAAGCAAACAAATTTTCCTTTATAAATTCCATAATAATCTACTGTGCTTTTCTTAAAAATAACACCATTTTCAATTTTTTTATTTTTTCCAACATCTTTAAATTTAACATCTAAATTTTTTTTATGAAAAATAGCTACATTATTTTCTTCATAAAATTTTATTGTTTTATTTATTAATGTTTCTAAAATCATTCCTCTATTTTTAGTTATCATAGTTAAAAATGTTTAATAAATAAAAAAATAAATAAAAAAAAACTAAAATATGAAAAATATTTTTTTTAATAAAAAATAAGATATTATATAATTTTTTAATATTATGGTAGGAATAGATTTAACGAATGTTTCAAGATTTGAAAAAATCACTTTTAAAACAATAGAAAGATTTCTTTCTAAAGAAGAAATCATAACTTTTAAGCAAACAGAAAATAAAAATAAATTTTTAGCTACAAGATGAGCTATAAAAGAAGCAATATTTAAAGCCGATAATTCGGAATATTCATTTAATAAAATAAACATTGAGAAAAAAAATAATATTTATGTTTATAAAAATTTTATTATTTCTACATCTTATGAAAAAGACACTATAATTGCTTTTGTTATAAAAAAGGAGAATTAAATGTTACCAAAAATTAAATTTTTACTATTATCACCAGTTTGATTGTTTAGGTTAAATAAAATTAGAAAAATAGCTAAAAAATATAGAAAAAATAAATTAGAGTGAAATGCGCAAGCAAGAAATAACTTTATTTTAAAATACTCAACAAAAATTTTAAAAATTTTCAATATAAAAATAAATGTTATAAATAAAGAAGCGATATCAAAAGGACCTGTTATGGTTGTATCAAACCATTTATCTAATGCTGATGCTTTTATATTATTTAATGCATTGCAAGCAAGTTTAGAAACTCCAGATGAACCTAAAAAAATTTTAACTTTTTTAGCTAAAAGTGAATTACAAAAGAAAAGAACTTTCAGAAATGTTTTAAACATAATTGATACATTTTTTATAGATAGAACTAAAATTAAAGAATCATTTAAAACTTTAGAGAATTTTGCTAAGTTTATAAAAGAAAATAAAACTATCGGCATTGTTTTTCCCGAAGGTACAAGATCAAAAGATGGTCAAATTCATGAGTTTAAAAAAACTCCTTTTGAATTAGCTAAAAAATCATTATTAAATATTCAACCTGTGACAATTAATTTTAGTGGCGACGCTTTTAATTCATCAAGATCAAAAAAATTAGAAGTTGATGTTCATATTCATCCTGTTATTAAATCTTCAATAGTTTCATCTTTAAGTTCAGAATCGCTTAAAAATAAAGCGTTTGATATTATTTCATCAAAATACATTGTTAGCGCTCCGGAAAAAAAATAAAAAGAATTTAATTTATGGAAAAAAATAACGAAAATCAAGATTTAATAAATAGCCAATATGTAAATATTAATATTGAAAATTTTAATGGACCATTAGATTTATTATTGAATTTGGTTAAAGAAAAAAATATGAATCTTTTGGAAATAAATCTTTTAGAATTGGCAAATGATTATTTGAGAATAATAAAAATTCTAAAAGAAAAAAATTTAGAAGTTGCTGCTGACTATTTAGTTATGTCTGCTACATTAATACAGATGAAAGCAAAAATGCTTCTAGCTGAAAAAGAAATAATTGACAATAAAGAAGTTGAAGAAGATAAGGCAAAATTAATTAAGCTTTTAGCTGAATATCAACAATTTAAATCAATTTTTGAATTTTTAAGACAAAAAGAAGACCAAAGATTAAAAATAAATATCAAAAAAATTTCAAATCTTGAACCTTTTATTAGGATTAATGATAAATCAAAAGTTGATGGAAGATCATCAAAAACAAAATTAAATCAAATTATTAAAATGATGTTTGAAAGATTGAGTGCTGAAAAATTAAAACAAATAAAAATCGATTCTATTAATGTAACGCCAGATGAGCAAAAAAGCGTGATTAGAAATATAGTTAAAGAAAAAACAAGTTTTTTATTTAACAAGGAAATCACTTTTCCATCATTAAAACATTATGTTATAACATTTTTAGCATTATTAGACATGTCGAGAAATGAAGAAATTATAATTAATCAACAAGAACAATTTAGTGATATAACAATCGAAAAAGGACAGTTGTATGAAAAATAAAATTATAGAAGCAATTTTATACTTACAAGGTGAAGAAGGGCTATCTTCAGAACAACTTAAAAATGTTTTAAAATTAAATAAAATAGATGAAGCTAGGATTTTATTAAAAAGATTTGCAGAAAATTTTAATAAACTAGAAAGAGGAATATTTGTAATTGAATTTAATGACATCTTTAAGTTCGCGACTAAAGAAATAGTTAAAGATTATATATCTGATTTTGTTTCAATAACAAAAAAACAAAAATTAACTAATGCCGCCATTGAAACCGCTGCTATTGTAGCATATAAACAACCAGTAACTAGAAGTATGATTAGTGAAATACGTGGTGTTTCTTCTGATTCTATTGTTGCTTCATTATTAATGAAAGGGATAATTGAAGAAGTTGGAATTTCTCCAACTGTAGGGCAACCTGTTTTATATGGAATAACTAATAAATTTTATGATTATTTTAGGTTAAAATCTTTACAAGACCTACCTAGTTTCCCTGAATTTGATCAATATAACGAAGACGAAAATACAACTGAAGAGCCATTGGAAGATGTTTTTGATCTTTTTGCATCTCAAAGGGAAAATGATTAATGTCAAATAAAACAAAATTTTCAAATGTGCTTAAAAATTCACAATTTTTTAGTATAACTTCTGAACATGAGATAAGTAATGATAATTTTAATAACTTATTAACTGATGATATTAAAAATTCAGAATTAATTTTAACATCACTAAAAACAACAGAAGATATAGATTTTTCACTACTTAATAAAAAAGCTTATTTGTTAAATTTATGATTGAAAAAAAACATCAAAACAAATAACAAAATTTTTATTTTTAGTAATGAAGATGAAATATGTTTTACAGTTCAAGAAATTTTTTCTAAAATTTTAGCTCAAAATAAAAAAAATCTTCTTTACAAATTCAAAGATAATAATATTTCATTGAATTTAGCGATAAATGAAATTATTAATAATGATTATGATTTGTCAATTTTTATTTTGAATTTATATAATAATAATTACAAAATATTTATTCGTAAAAAAGAATTTAATAAATTATCTAGCGACGATGAAGAGTTTTTAAATAAAAAAATATTAAATTTAAAAACACCTAACATAGATACAAATAAAAATTTTTCAAATATTTTTGTAAAAGAAAACAATAATAATTTATTTTTTGAAAAAGAAAAAATAAATTTAAAAAATAGCTATTATTTTTTCACTTCGCACGCTGATGAAAAAAATATTTTAAATTTTGTAAACAATAAAGATAATATAAAAATAAATTTAAATCAAAATTTTAATCCAAAATTAAATTTCAATATATTTCAAAAAATTAAATTTATTTTGAAAAATAAATATTCTAAAAATAAAAAAGATATATTTTTTTATATAAATCATTTTGAACGTAAAAAAATTATTTTTGCAAAAAATAAAAATAAATATGAAAAATTAGACTGAAACTCCATAAATTTATTGCTTTTTAACTACTTAAATAGCATAAATAAACTTAAAGATAAAAAAATTTATCATTTAAATCATGAACAAAATTTTTTAAATGATATTTTGAGTCAAAATTTTAACCTTGATTTTATAAAATTAAACGAACACTATCCATTGGAATTTATTTATAAAATAAAAAAATCTGAATTAAAAAATGAAAATTTTTATTTAATCAACAAAAATAAAGTTTATTTTTTATCAAAAGATATTAAAAATAATATTTTTGGACTAAACGATGTTAATAACACTTTATTGTTAATAAAAATGTTCGAATATTATAAAAAAAATAAAATTAATATTTTTGATAAATTAAACGAAATAAAAAAAGAATTATCAATTGAAAATATTTTTGAAAACAAATTATTTTTCTCTAATGATGCTTTTTTTAATTTAGTAAAAAATATTAAATTTACTAAACGATTTGGTGATTTTGAAGTTAAAAAATATTCCTTTATAAAAGAAGAACATTTTTTATTAGGTAAACAACTAAAATTTATTTTAGATTTAAACTCAAAACAAAAAATTAATTTATTATTTAATACAAACAATAACACTTTAACAACTTCGATAATTTCATTGCAAAATAAAAATGATGATTATAAAAAAATAATTTTTAATGAAGAAAAAATAATTAACTACTTATCAGAATATAAAATTTCTAAAAATAATTTTAAAAATAACAAAAAGAAAGAAATACTTAAAATAAGTTTTTCAATATTAATTATAATTTTAACAATTTTATTTTTATTATTTAACGTTTATAAATCTAATGGAGAAAATGTTTTAGGTATTAAAATTTTTGAAAATTTTTATAAAACATTTATGAGTTCAAATAAAAATAAAATTCAAACATTATTAATAATATTAGGGACAATTGCTTCTATTTTTATCGGGAATAGTCTGGTTATCTATAAAATAGCTAAATTTAATAATCAAAAAATAAAAATATCAGAGGCTTTTGCAGCATCTATTTTAGGTATTTTAGTGGCCAACTTAACACCTTTTGCATTTGGTGGAGAAATTATCTCATATTGATATTTACAAAAAAAAGGTCATAAAAAATCTATTTTAGCAACAATATTTACAATTACCGCTATGATGCACCAAATACTTATATTAATAATTTCATTAACATTTATGCCATTAGGTTTTGTTTATTATAAAAATGTTTTTTTAGAAAATATTGATGCAGCAAAAATAATTACATTTATTTTTACAATTTTAGGATTTATTTTAAATATTTCGCTTTTATTAATAATAATATTTATTTCTATGTTTAAAAAAATTCAAAAATTTATTATTTTAATTTGAATTTATATAATTTCATTTTTTGTTTTTGATATTGATATCGAAAGAAAAAGAAAACTTATTGAAATAAAAATGGATATTTTTAAAAATAATTACAAAAAAACATTAAAAAATAAAAAACTATTTTTAGAAATTATATTTTATAAAATTATTTCATATCTAATTTTCCCAATATTTATTGTTGCTTATATGATTGCTAATGATGGTGATTTTACAAGATTTTATATTAATTTTTTAACTGGTAATTCGCTTATTAATGCTGCTAATAACTTATCTCCTATTCCTGGCGGAATTGGGACGGGTGATTTATTAACTATCCAAATATTGAGTAAAAATATTTTTTCAGATTTAGATAATGTAAAGTTTTTTGCATTTAGCAAAAATATTTTCTTTTGATTGATTCCTAATATTATTTCACTATTAACAATAATCACTGTTTTTTTTGGTGAAAAAAGAATTGCCAAATATAAAATAATTAATAAATTAATTTTATTTAATCCAAAACTAAAAAATAGATATAAAAAAACAAAAAGTATTTATTTCAAACTAATTTTTGCTTTTTGAGTTATTTTTATAATTAGTTTAATATTTTTATTTATTTTTATTTAAAATAATTTATAATTTTTTTTAAATTATCTTTATAAAAATTGAAAAGTTTTAAAAAAGTTTTTTTTCATAAAAAAAACAAAAATAATAACATTTTTATTTGAACTATAATTTAAATTTGTAAATCAAAAGAAAAAGAGGTTTATATATGCCATTGGTAAATGCAAAAATAATGATAAAAAACGCATATAAGAAAAAATATGCGATCCCACATATTAACATTAATAATTTAGAATGAACTAAAACAGTTTTATTAGCGGCTCAAAAAATGAAATCACCTATTATAGTTGCTACTTCAGAAGGTGCTGTAAAGTATATGGGTGGTTATAAAACAGTTTATAATCTTGTAAGCGGCTTAATTTCAGATTTAAAAATCACCATTCCAGTTGCTCTTCACTTAGATCATGGAACACTAGATGGATGTTATAAAGCTATTGAAGCAGGTTATACCTCTATTATGTATGATGGATCACATGAGGATTTTAAAACCAATTTAAAAAATACAAAAAAATTATTAAAAAAAGCAGTAGTAAAAGGTGTTTCAGTTGAAGCTGAAGTTGGTTCAATTGGAGGTGAAGAAGATGGGATTATTGGGAATGGTGAAATCGCCAATCCTTTAGAAGCTAGAAAGATGGCTTTGACTGGAATTGATATGTTAGCTGCGGGAATTGGTAATATTCATGGTCCTTATCCAAGTAGTTGAAAATCTTTAAATTTTGATGCAATAAGAGAAATTAATCAAAAAGCAAAAATTGGTTTAGTATTACATGGTGGTTCTGGAATTCCTATTGATCAAATTCAAAAAGCAATATCACTAGGTATTTCTAAAATCAATGTTAACACTGAATTACAACAAGCAAATGCTGTTGCAATTACTGAGTTTGTAGAAAGCGGTAAAATTAAAATAGGTAAAAATTTTGATCCTAGAAAAATATATGCAAAAGCTAATGAAGCTATGGAAAATGTAGTTTTTGAGAAAATTAAACAATTTGGTTCTGAAAACAAAGCATAAAAGAAAAAAATCTAAAAAATTTTTAGATTTTTTTTCATCTATTTTTTTATTTTTTACTTTTTCCTTTTTTGTATCATGTAATTTTAATCAAAATAAACAAACAGTTAAAATTGGTGCAAAAAAGATTGAATTTAAAAATAAAAAATATTCTTTTAATGTTTATGATGGTGATACGTTTACAATTATTAATAATGAAAGTTCAAATATTAAAATAAGAATTTTCGGGATAGATACTCCTGAAATAAAAGATAAAAAAACTAACGAATTTACAAAAAATGAAAAATATTTATATGCTATTAAAGCAAAAAACTTTTTAAATTATTGATTAGAAAAACATTCTAATTTTGATTATGATGTAATAAAAAAAGATAAATACAATAGAACTGTAGCAAAAATTTTTGATAAAGATAATGATTATTCGATTGATATTGTCAATGAAGGTCTTGCTATTGTAAGATATATAAGCATAGATTCGAAAGACAATCTATATTTTACAAATGATCAAAATTACTATCAAAAACTATTAAATGCACAAAAATATGCACAAAAAAATAAAAAAGGTTTTTGGTCTAGATATAATAATTTAAAACAAATTTTAAAAGAGGTATATTAGTGAGTTTTACAAAAATTTATATTAAAGACAATGTTAGAATTTTTTTATCAGACTATACGCAAGTAGCTAATTCTACTATAGAAAAACAAAAAAGTTCAAATTTTTCATCATTAATTTTAGCGAATGCAATTACAATTTTTGGCGTTTTACCTTTTATTTTACAAGCTAAACATGGTAAAGTTATATCTTTTTTAAAATCCAATGGAACAATAAAAAATTTAATAGTCGAAGCAAATAGTGAAGGAGAAATCAAAGCACTAATTGGAAATCCGTTAATTGAAATAACTGAAAAAAAATTTGAAAATAAAAATATTCCACTTATTTTAGCTATTGGAAATGAAGGAATTTTAAGAATTACAAGAAAAAATAATAATGATTATTTTACTGGAGAAGTAAAATTAGTAAAAAGCGATTTAATCACTGACTTAGCTTATTATTTTCAAATTTCTGAACAAATATATACAGCAATAAAAACTAGCGTTTTTTTTGAAAATGAAAATAAATTTTCACGAGCTTACTCAGTTATATTTCAACTTTTACCTCAACATCAAGAAAAAGATATTTTGTGAATTGAAAATATCATAAAAAACCATGACATTAATAACTATTCTTTTGAAGAATATGAAAAAATTTTAAATGCTGATTTAATAAAAATAAAAAACACAAAATGAAAATGTTCATGTTCAAAAAATAAACTTTTAGAAAGTATTCAACTAATAGATAAAATAGAATTAGAAAAAATTTTATTAGAAGATAAAAAAATTGAAATTATTTGCGATTTTTGTCAAACTGAATATATTTTTTATAAAAAAGATTTTGAATAAAAAATATTTTTCTCATTTTTTTTCTTTTTTTCTTTTTTTTAAAAATATTAGCTATTTTTTAATGAGGTAAAAAAAAATGAAAAACGAAAATAAATTATTAAAATCAGCTTTTAATGAAATAGAAAAGAAATTTGGTAAAGAAGCAATTATGCTTTTAGGAGAAAAACCCGATATAAATCCTGAAGTTTTTTCCTCGGGTTCTATTTCTATTGATAATGCATTAGGTATAGGTGGTTTTCCTAAAGGTAGAATAATTGAAATTTATGGCCCAGAATCATCTGGTAAAACAACTATTTCATTACATGCAATTGCAGAAATTCAAAAACAAGGCGGAATAGCAGCTTTTATAGATGCTGAACATTCAATAGATCCTAATTATGCTATTAATTTAGGAATAAATATTGATAATTTGATAATTTCACAACCCGATTCAGGAGAACAAGCATTAGAAATTGTTGATACATTAGTTAAAACAGGGGCAATTGATTTAATTGTTGTAGATTCTGTAGCCGCTCTTGTTCCTGAAGCGGAATTAAATGGTGAAATGAAGGATCAAGTTATTGGAGCTCAAGCAAGATTAATGTCTAAAGCATTACGTAAAATAACAGGTTCGCTTAACAAAAATAAAACAACTGTTATTTTTATTAATCAAGTTCGTGAAAAAATTGGTGTAATGTTTGGTAATCCTGAAACAACCCCTGGTGGAAGAGCTTTAAAATTTTATTCATCAATCAGAATGGATGTTAGAAAATCAACGCAAATCACAACAAATGGGGACATATTAGGTAATATGGTTAAAATTAAAGTTGTAAAAAATAAATTATCCACCCCATTTAAAACTGCTAATGTGGAAATTATATTTTCACAAGGAATTTCACAATTTGCTGAAGTTGCACAATTAGCTGAAGATTTTGGAATTTTAATAAAAAAGGGGTCGTGATATTCATATAACGATCAAAATATTGCTCAAGGAAAAGTAAATTTAAAAAATTTATTAGAAAATTCTATTTCATTATTTGAAGAATTAAAAGCAAAAGTGTTAGAAAAATTTGAAAAAAAATAATTACAATTTAATATTTTAATTTTAGTGTTAAAATTTAAAATATGTTTTTTAATAATGAAAATAAAGAACTAAATGTTTTATTTATTGGAGATGTATTTGGTTATGTTGGTATTAATGCTATCAAAAAATTTCTACCAAATATTAAACAAAAATATAATATTGATGTTGTAATAGCTCAATGCGAAAATGTAACTAATCGGAAAGGTATGAATCAAAAAGATTACGAAACATTAAAAGAAATCGGTATAGATATAATTACTTTAGGAAATCATGTTTGAGCAGATGAAGATATTTATAATATCATAAATAATAAAGATATATTAAGACCATACAATGTTTCAGATAATTATCCTGGACATGGTAGTGAAATTTTTAACATAAAAGGAATTAATTTAAGAGTAACTTCTATGCTAGGACAAATTTTTAATAAATTACTCAAACCATGAGAAGAAGAAATTGCAGATAATTTTTTTGATGCTTATGATCGAATAGAAGAAGAAGATTTAAAAAATAATAATGTAGATTATCATATTATTGATTTTCATGCTGAAACAACATCAGAAAAAAATGTTTTTGGTTTATATTTAGATGGGAAAGTATCGGCTTTATTAGGTACACATACACATGTTCAAACTAATGATGCTAAAATTTTACCTAAAGGCACATTATATATAACAGATGTTGGTATGAGTGGGCCATCTAATTCTGCTATTGGTGCAAATTATGAAGAAATTTATCAAAAAATGCGTTTTGGAAAACATACAAAATTTAAAACTTCTAATAATAAAGAACAATTTAATGCAGTTTACTTATTTTTAACTAAAGAAAAAAAACTTCAAAAAATTAAAAAAATTTCACTTTAAAAAAATATTTATATTAATTTTATTTTTTTTAATTAAAAATCCACCATATGGTGATTTTTTTTTATTTTTTTTGACTATATATATTAATTAAATATAAGTGTTAATACAATATATAATATAATAAAAAAATATTCTAATTGCATTTCTTTTTTGTTAATCAACATCAATAATTAAATTTAAATATTTCTTCGAAAAAATTTTTTTAAAAAAATGTTTTGACTTTTTTAATTTTTATGTATAATAACTTAGCATTGATTTTTTCATAGAAACAAATTTTAAAAAAAATAAAAAAATATTTGTTTTTTAAAAAAAATAATGTATAATAAATAAGTTAGTTTTTTTAACTAACTAAAAAATATAAATTTATAATTTTATAGAATTTATATTACATTAGATCTTTCAAAACTAGATACAAAAACCATAATACTCAATTCAATTTTCGAGAGTTTGATCCTGGCTCAGGATGAACGCTGGCTGTGTGCCTAATACATGCATGTTGAACGAAGTAATGAAGCAATTCATTGCTTAGTAGCGAATGGGTGAGTAACACGTACCTAACCTACCTTTAAGATTGGGATAACTACTGGAAACAGTTGCTAATACCGAATAATAAATTTTTTCGCATGAAAAAATTTTAAAAGAAGCTTGAATTATAGGCTTCACTTAAAAATGGGGGTGCGGAACATTAGTTAGTTGGTAGGGTAATGGCCTACCAAGACAATGATGTTTAGCCGGGCCGAGAGGCTGTCCGGCCACACTGGGACTGAGATACGGCCCAGACTCCTACGGGAGGCAGCAGTAGGGAATTTTCCGCAATGAGCGAAAGCTTGACGGAGCGACACAGCGTGCAGGATGAAGGCCTTCGGGTTGTAAACTGCTGTGGTAAGGAAAGAAAAAATAGAGTAGGAAATGACTCTTAATTGACGGTACCTTATTAGAAAGCGATGGCTAACTATGTGCCAGCAGCCGCGGTAATACATAGGTCGCAAGCGTTATCCGGAATTATTGGGCGTAAAGAGTTTGTAGGTGGTTTGTTAAGTCTGAAGTTAAATCCAAAAGCTCAACTTTTGCCCGCTTTAGATACTAACAAACTGGAATTGCAAAGAGGTTAGCGGAATTCCTAGTGAAGCGGTGGAATGCGTAGATATTAGGAAGAACACCAATAGGCGAAGGCAGCTAACTGGTTGTATATTGACACTAAAGAACGAAAGCGTGGGGAGCAAACAGGATTAGATACCCTGGTAGTCCACGCCGTAAACGATGATCATTAGTTGGTAGAAAAATTTACCGATGCAGCTAACGCATTAAATGATCCGCCTGAATAGTATACTCGCAAGAGTGAAACTTAAAGGAATTGACGGGGACCCGCACAAGCGGAGGAGCATGTGGTTTAATTTGAAGATACGCGTAGAACCTTACCCACTCTTGACATCCCTTGCAATATTATAGAGATATAATGGAGGTTAACAAGGTGACAGATGGTGCATGGTTGTCGTCAGCTCGTGTCGTGAGATGTTAGGTTAAGTCCTGCAACGAGCGCAACCCTTGTCTTTAGTTACTAACATTAAGTTGAGAACTCTAGAGAGACTGCCAACGAAAGTTGGAGGAAGGTGGGGACGACGTCAAATCATCATGCCTCTTACGAGTGGGGCAACACACGTGCTACAATGGTTGGTACAAAGAGAAGCGAAATAGTGATATCAAGCAAATCTCAAAAAACCAATCTCAGTTCGGATTGAAGTCTGCAACTCGACTTCATGAAGTCGGATTCGCTAGTAATCGCAGATCAGCTATGCTGCGGTGAATACGTTCTCGGGTCTTGTACACACCGCCCGTCACACCATGGGAGTTGGTAATGCCCGAAGATGGTTCAGCTAACTACGGAGGCAACTATCTAAGGTAGGACTGATGACTGGGGTGAAGTCGTAACAAGGTATCCCTACGAGAACGTGGGGATGGATCACCTCCTTTCTACGGAGTACACATCTTATAATTTGGTTATTTAAAAATCCTTTATTTTGATTTATTTTTATATTAATAAAGGTTATTATGGGCTTACCAAAAAGTTTTGTATCTAGTTTTGAAAGATTTAATCTTTCTATAAATTATATTTTTAAATATAGTTCTTTGAAAACTGAATAGCAAATATTGAAATTTTAAATTTCATAATATTTCAACAACGACATTACAAAAAACCGAGTCTAACTGTATTAAACAGTTAGTACAATTTAAATACCTTAGATATTAATCTAAAACAATAGGCTTAAAAAATAAGTTATATTAGCTTTTAAATAAGTAAGAGTATATAGTGGATGCCTTGGGTCTGGAAGTCGATGAAGGACGTGATTACCTGCGATAAGCCTCGTGGAGCTGGAATAAGCTATGATACGGGGATTTCCGAATGGGGGAACCTAACTAGACAAACTCTAGTTGATTTATAATGAATACATAGTTATAAATGCGAGACACCTTGTGAATTGAAACATCTTAGTAGCAAGAGGAAAAGAAAATAAATAATGATTTCGTTAGTAGTGGCGAGCGAATGCGAAAGAGCCCAAACCATCATTTTGATGGGGTTGTAGGACATTCTACATAAAGTTACAAAATTTTATTATAGTTGAAAAAGTTGAAAAGCTTTAACATAGAAGGTTATATTCCTGTAAACGAAATAATAAAATCTTTTGAATGTATCCTGAGTAGGGCGGGGCACGTGAAACCCTGTCTGAATCCGCCGGGACCACCCGGTAAGGCTAAATACTAACCAGACACCGATAGTGAAACAGTACCGTGAGGGAAAGGTGAAAAGAACCCCGGGAGGGGAGTGAAATAGATTCTGAAACTGTATACTTACAATTAGTCAGAGCCCGTTAAAGGGTGATGGCGTACATCTTGCAGTATGGGCCGGCGAGTTATGTTAACATGCGAGGTTAAGTGGAAAAAAACGGAGCCGTAGGGAAACCAAGTCTTAAATGGGCGAATTTAGTATGTTGATATATACCCGAAACCAGGTGATCTATCCATGAGCAGACTGAAGCTTAGGTAAAACTAAGTGGAGGGTCGAACCGTAGTACGCTGAAAAGTGCCCGGATGACTTGTGGATAGCGGTGAAATTCCAATCGAACCTGGAGATAGCTGGTTCTCCTCGAAATAGCTTTAGGGCTAGCGTGTAGTGTTAAGCATTGGGGGTAGAGCACTGAATATGGAATGGCGGCGCCTAGCTGTACTGACTATAATCAAACTCCGAATACCAGTGTGTATTACTATGCAGTCGGAATATGGGTGATAACGTCCGTATTCGCGAGGGAAACAACCCAGATCGTCAGCTAAGGTCCCAAAATTATGTTAAGTGAGAAAGGTTGTGAGTTTTCATAAACAACTAGGATGTTGGCTTAGAAGCAGCCATCATTTAAAGAGTGCGTAATTGCTCACTAGTCAAGAAGACTTGCGCCAATAATGTAACGGGACTAAACATAATACCGAAGCTACGGGTAGTGATAAACTACGTTAGAGGAGCGTTCTAATTGCGATGAAGTTAAACCGTGAGGATTGGTGGAGCGATTAGAAGTGAGAATGCCGGCATGAGTAACGATTCAGAGTGAGAATCTCTGACGCCTATTGGGAAAGGTTTCCTGGGGAAGGTTCGTCCACCCAGGGTTAGTCAGGACCTAAGATGAGGCTGAAAAGCATAGTCGATGGATGATAGGTTAATATTCCTATACTTCCTATAAAAGTGATGGAGTGACGGAGAAGGATAGTATTACCACTTATTGGATTGTGGGGTAAGCGTTCAAGATGGTTATGTAGGCAAATCCGCATAACAATACATTTAGACGTGATGCATAGTGAAAGAGTGATCAAGTAACGAATTATATGATTTCATGCTTCCAAGAAAAGCTTCTAAACTTAATTTTATAGGAACCTGTACCGAGAACGGACACACGTTCCCAAGATGAGTATTCTAAGGCGAGCGAGAAAACCAATGTTAAGGAACTCTGCAAAATAATCCCGTAAGTTCGCGAGAAGGGATGCCTAATTTATTAGGCCACAGTAAAATGGGGGGGGTGACTGTTTAGCAAAAACACAGCTCTCTGCTAAGTTGCAAAACGATGTATAGAGGGTGACGCCTGCCCAGTGCCCGAAGGTTAAGTGGAGCTGTTAGCATTAGCGAAGCAGTAAAATGAAGCCCGGGTGAACGGCGGCCGTAACTATAACGGTCCTAAGGTAGCGAAATTCCTTGTCAACTAATTATTGACCCGCACGAAAGGCGTAACAATCTCCCTACTGTCTCAACATTGGACTCGGTGAAATTATGGTCCCAGTGAAAACGCTGGGTACCCGCATCAAGACGAAAAGACCCCGTGGAGCTTTACTATAGCTTCGTATTGAAAATTGGTCTAACATGTGTAGGATAGGTGGGAGACTTTGAAGTAACGACGCTAGTTGTTATGGAGTCAACCTTGAAATACCACCCTTGTTATATTGATTTTCTAACCTGCTTCCATTATCTGGAAGGGAGACAGTGCGTGGTGGGTAGTTTGACTGGGGCGGTCGCCTCCTAAAGAGTAACGGAGGCGTTCAAAGTTACACTCAATATGGTCAGAAACCATATGTAGAGCGCAAAGGTAAAAGTGTGATTGACTGTGAGACTTACAAGTCGAGCAGGTGCGAAAGCAGGACTTAGTGATCCGGCGGTACATTGTGGAATGGCCGTCGCTCAACGGATAAAAGCTACCCCGGGGATAACAGGCTTATCTTCCCCAAGAGATCACATCGACGGGAAGGTTTGGCACCTCGATGTCGGCTCATCGCATCCTGGAGCTGGAGTCGGTTCCAAGGGTTTGGCTGTTCGCCAATTAAAGCGGTACGCGAGCTGGGTTCAGAACGTCGTGAGACAGTTCGGTCCCTATCTGATGTGGGCGTTGGAATATTGATGAGAGCTGCTCTTAGTACGAGAGGACCGGAGTGGACGTACCACTGGTGCTCCAGTTGTTTCGCCAGAAGCATAGCTGGGTAGCTAAGTACGGAAAGGATAACCGCTGAAAGCATCTAAGCGGGAAGCCTCCTCAAAGATGAATATTCCCTTGAAATTCCTTATAGACGATGAGGTTGATAGGTTGGGTGTGTAAGTGTAGTAATACATTAAGCTAACCAATACTAATAAATTGATCGATTTAATAGCTATAATAGGTATTTAAATTTAATTAGTAATAATGATTTGCTATTCAGTTTTCAAATAACTATTTTAAAAAAATCAAAAGTCTGAAAAGACTTTTTTTTATTTTTTTTTAATTAAAAATTTGCTTATAATAACTTGATTTTAATAGATAAAATGCTTTTGTTTTTCAAAAAATAATATATAATTTAAAAGTATTTTTAGACTGTGACACATAAGGTTGTGATATTCCAAGATTAGTTGTTTTATTGAATATCAGTTTTTTATGTAGAGTCTTGTTCAATAAGAGCAGAAAGGATAAACAACATAATGACAAAACTTAAAGTAAAAATTAAAGCTTTCGATCATAAAATAGTTGATAGTGCTACTTTAAAAATTGTTACTTTTTTAAAGGAAAATAAAACAAGTTTTGATGGACCTGTCCCACTTCCAACAAAAAAAGAAATAATTACTATTTTAAGATCAGTTCACATTAACAAAAAATCACGTGAACAATTTGAAAGTAGAACTCACCAAAGACTAATTATTATTAATTCATTAGATAATAAATTAGTGGATAAAATTAAAAGAATTGAATTACCAATTGGTAGTCACATTCAAACCACAATTATTAATAAAAAATAAATTTAAGGAGAAATATGAAAGGAATCTTAGGTAGAAAAATTGGAATGACTCAAGTATACTCAATTCATGGACAATTAATTCCTGTTACAGTAATTGAAGTTAAACCAAATGTTGTAGTTCAACTTTTTAATCAAGAAAAAGATGGCTATACAGCTACTCAACTAGGTTTAGAAGATAAAAAACAATCAAGAACTAATAAACCTAGCATAGGACATTTTAAAAAAGCTAATACAACTCCTAAGCGCTTCATTAAAGAAATTAGAAATATGGAAGGTCACAACATCGGTGATTTAATTGATGCTTCCATTTTTAATGTTGGTGACTTAGTTGATATTTCTGGGACATCTAAAGGAAAAGGTTTTGCTGGTACTATTAAAAGACATAATCAAACCATCGGGCCAAAAAGTCATGGTGGAGGTGGAGGATCTAAACCTATTAGACAAACAGGTTCTATAGGTGATATTTCCGGAAATAAAGTTGTTAAAGGTATGACAATGCCAGGACAAATGGGAAATGTTAAAAGAACTGTGCAAAATCTTGAAATTATAGACATTGATACAAAAAACAATTATATCTTAATTAAAGGTTCTGTTCCAGGAGCTAACAAATCATTTATTGTTATTAAAGAAGCTATCAAAAAACTTGCTTCTAAAACACCAGTTACATTAATAAATACTAGTGATAAAGAAAAAATCGAAGGAGATAAAAATTAATTATGAATTCAACAAATAATTCAAACAATGTAGTTAATTCAACTTCTTCAACACTAGATAAAAAATTTAACTTACCAAAAAATGTTTTTGGTTATGAAAAATTTAATAGCCAAACTGTTTTTGATGTTATTTTAGCTGAAAGAGCATCAAAAAGACAAGGGACACATAAAGTTAAAAACAGAGCTGAAGTAAGTGGTACAGGTAAAAAACCATGAAGACAAAAAGGAACTGGTAAAGCTAGAACCGGTTCATTAAGAACACCTGTTTTCGTAGGTGGTGGTAGAGCATTTGGACCTACTGTTGAAAGAAACTATACATTAAAAGTTAATAAAAAAGTTAGAAATTTAGCTTTTAAATCAGCATTAAGTCAATTAGGATTAAATAATCAAGTAGTTGTAACTAAAATTAATTTAGAAAAAATCTCAACTAAATCATTGTTAGAAGAATTATCAAAACTAAACATTGATTTAAAAACCTTAAAAAATGTTTTAATTATTACCAGCGATAAAAATGTTTATTTATCAGGTAGAAACTTACAAAAAATTAGTTTTTCTAAAGTTACATCAATTTCAGTTGAATCATTAATTAGAACTGATTTAATGTTAATTAGTGAAGAAGATATTAAATACCTAGAAGGAATTGTAAAATAATGAAAATTAACGAAATTATTAAATATCCAATATTAACTGAAAAAAGTTATCAATTAATGGCTGATGGTGTTTATGTTTTCGCAGTGGATAGAAAAACTAACAGAGCTGAAGTTAAAAAATCAGTTGAAATTATTTTTGACGTTAAAGTTGTAAAAGTAAACATTTTTAACGTTCCAAAAAAACCAGCTAAATTAGGAAGATTTAAAGGTTTTGCAAACGCTTATAAAAAAGCTTTTGTTACTTTAGCTGAAGGACATTCAATCAATTTATTAAATGAAGAAGTAGAAGAAAAACAAACAAAAGATAATTCTGAAGATGTAACTGAAGTTAAAACTCAAAGTCCAAGAGAAACTAAAGATGCTAGTGAAATTGAGAAAAAAGTTGCTGAAAAATTAGCATCTAAAGCTAATAAAGAAAATTAAAACTTTAAAGATTAACTATTTTAAAGTAAAAAACGAAAGGTAAATATGGCAATTAAAAGTTATAAGGCTACTACTAATGGACGTCGTAATATGACTTCACTTGATTATAAAATCAATTTAACAAGCCATAGTCCTGAAAAATCTTTATTAACAATATTAAAGAAAAAATCAGGTAGAAATAATCAAGGGAAAATCACTACAAGACATAAAGGTGGTAGAAATAAAAGAAAATATCGTTTAATTGATTTTAAAAGAAATAAAGATAATATTCCAGCAGTTGTAAAATCAATTGAATACGATCCAAATAGATCAGCGAATATTTCTTTATTAGTTTATGCTGATGGAGAAAAACGTTACATTTTAGCTCCTAAAGGATTAAAAGTTGGTTCAACTGTTATTTCAGGAGAAAAAGCTGATATTCTTCCAGGAAATGCACTTGCATTAGCTAATATTCCAGAAGGAACATTTGTACATAACATTGAAATGCAGCCAGGAGGAGGAGGGATTATTGCTCGCGCAGCAGGTTCTTCAGCACAAATTCTTGGTAAAGATGAAGATGGTAAATATGTAATGTTAAAATTAAAATCTAATGAGGTTAGAAAAATTTTAGCTAGATGTAAAGCTACAATTGGAATTGTAGGAAACGAAGAACATTCACTTGTTAATATAGGTAAAGCTGGTAGAAATAGACATTTAGGAATTAGACCAACTGTTCGTGGTTCTGTAATGAACCCAATAGACCACCCACATGGTGGAGGGGAAGGTAAACAACCTATTGGTAGAAAATCACCTCTTACACCTTGAGGTAAAAAAGCTCTTGGTGTTAAAACCAGAAATAATAAAAAATCTTCAACTAAATTAATTATCAGAAGAAGAAAGGCTGGTAAATAATGGCTAGATCATTGAAAAAAGGTCCATTTGCTGATGAACATTTACTAAAAAAAGTCGAAAAAATGCTTGAACAAAAAAGTAAAAAACCAATAAAAACTTGATCTAGAAGATCAACAATCTTTCCAGATTTTGTAGGTTTAACATTTCAAGTTCACAACGGTAAAATATTTCATGATGTTTTTGTAACAGATGATATGGTAGGGCATAAATTAGGGGAATTTTCTCCAACCAGAACATATACAGGCCATGGAGCTGATAAAGGGAAGAAGAAATAATGGAAGCAAAAGCACATGTAAAAATGCAAAGAATTTCAGCGCAAAAAGCACGTTTAGTAGCTGAATTATTCCGTTATAAAAACACATCTCATGCTTTATCAATTCTTTATAATACTAATAAAAAAGCATCAAAAATATTTATTAAACTTTTAAATTCAGCAATTGCTAATGCAGTTAATAATCACGGAATGGATGCAAATGCATTATTTGTTAGTGATGTTACAGTTAACGAAGGTCCAACTTACAAAAGATTTCAACCAAGATCCAAAGGATCTGCATATTCAATTTTAAAGAGAACTTCTCACTTATCTATTACAGTAAAAGAAATAGAAACAGAAAAATTTAACAAATCAGAAGAATAAGGAGCATAATTATGGGACAAAAAGTTAATCCAAATGGTTTTAGATATGGTATAACTAAAAAACATGAAGTAAATTGATTTGCAACAAAAGAAAATTTTGCAACTTATTTACTGGAAGATGTAAAAATTAGAGAATATGTTGAAAAATTTGTAAGAGAATATCAAATTGGAAAAGTTGAAATTAAAAGAGATTATAGAAATAAAGTAATTTTATTAATCCACACTGCTAAACCAGGTCTAGTTTTAGGACAAGGTGGCGAAAATGTTAAAAAAATGGTTGTTGATATTCAAAAATTTGTAAAAAATAAAAAACTTAATTTATCGATTGAAGTAATTGAATTAAGCCAACCAGAATTAAATGCTCGTTTAGTTGCTGAGCAAATAGCAATTAAAATTGAAAATCGTGGATCATTTAGAGTAGCACAAAAATTTGCAATTAGAAACGCTTTAAAAGCAGGAGCTAAAGGAATTAAAACTCAAGTTTCAGGAAGACTTAATGGTGTTGATATGGCTAGAACAGAAGGTTATAATGAAGGTGAAATGAAATTACACACAATTAGACAAAATGTTCATTATGCTCAAGCAACAGCAAGAACAACCTATGGTGCTTTAGGGATTAAAGTTTGAATATCTTTAGGTGAATATAAAGAAGGTGACAAATAATGTTACAACCAAAAAGAACTAAACATAGAAAAAATTTCAGACTTCATCACGATAAAAGAAAAGCTTTTAAAGGAAAAAATGTTTCTTTTGGTGAATTCGGGCTTCAAGCTACTACATCGAATTGAATTGATTCTAGACAAATAGAATCAGCAAGGATTGCTATTACAAGAAGAATGGGGCGTGAAGGACAAGTTATTATTAGAATTTTCCCTCATTTATCACTTACTTCTAAACCAATTGGTGTAAGAATGGGATCAGGAAAAGGTTCACCGGAAAAATGAGTTGCAGTTGTTAAAGAAAATACTATGATGTTTGAAGTATCTGGTGTTAAACCAGAAATTGCAAAAGATGCTTTAAGGTTAGGTGGAAATAAATTACCTGTTAAATGAAAAATAGTACAAAAAACAGAAGAAGGAAGTAATAACTAATGAAATTTATTGAATTAAAAAATAAATCTCTTTCAGAACTTAATACCCTTTTAGAAGAATTGAAAAATGAACTATTTTTATTAAGATTTAAAAATTCGACTTCAAAACAAGATAAAACTCATAAAATTCCCGAAATAAGAAAAGATATAGCGCGTGTTTTAACAGCAATTAATGAGAAAAAAATACAAGATAAAGAGGTTAAATAATGGAAGCTAATCAAACAATAAGAAAAAATGCTAAAAAAACATTTCAAGGTAAAGTTGTATCAGTAAAAAGAGATAAAACTGCAACTGTTATTGTTGATACTTATATTAAACACCCTTTATATCATAAAAGATTTAAAAAGAGTAAAAAATTCTCAGTTCATGATGAAACTAATGAGGCATCATTAGGAGATATCGTTAAAATAAGTGAAACAAGACCTATTTCAAAAACCAAAAAATTTAGAATTTCTCAAATTGTTGAAAAAGGAAGAGAAGGTGTTAAATAATGGTATTGGAACAAAGTAGATTAGTTGTTGCTGATAATTCAGGTGCTAAAGAAGTTGGACTTATTAGAAATTTAGGTGGTTCAGTTAAAAAAACATCTAATATTGGTGATATTATTGTGTGTTCTGTAAAAAAAGCGCTTCCAAACGGAATTGTTAAAGAAGGGCAAGTTGTTAAAGCTGTTATAGTGCGTACTAAATATGGTATTAAAAGAGCAAATGGTTCTCATATTAAATTTGACGATAACGCTGTTGTTATTATTAAAGATGATAAAACACCTAGAGGAACTAGGGTTTTTGGACCAGTAGCACGTGAAATTAGAGATAAAGGATATTCTAAAATAGTTTCACTTGCTCCTGAGGTTTTATAGAAAGGAATAATTATAAATTATGAAAATTAAAAAAAATGATCAAGTTGTTATTATTTCTGGAAAAGATAAAGGAAAAACTGGTCAAGTTTTAGAAGTATTGCCAAAACAACAAAAAGTTATTGTTAAAGATGTTAATAAAATAACAAAACATCACAAACCATCTCAAGCTAAATCAGAAGGTGGAATTGAAATATATGAAGCACCAATTCATGTTTCTAATGTTGCGCTTTTAATTAAAAAAGAATCAAAAGGTAAAAAAGCTGAATTTTCAAAAATTGGATATAGATTTACTAAAGATAACAAAAAAGTACGTTTTGTTAAAAAAACTAATAAGGAAATATAAACTAATTAATTATGAATTTAAAAACTAAATACAAAGAACAAGTTTATCCACTTTTAAAAGAAAAATTTAATTACTCATCAGTAATGGAATATCCAAAAATTGAAAAAATAGTTTTAAATATGACAGCTGGTAGAGAAGTTACAAATTCTAAAGCAATTGAAGAAGTAATGAATGAAATTCAATTAATTTCAGGGCAAAAACCTTTTCAAACTGTAGCTAAAAAATCACTTGCATCTTGAAAATTACGTGAAGGAATGCCAATGGGAGCTAAAGTTACATTAAGAAAAGATAAAATGTGAGATTTTTTAACTAAATTAATAAATGTAGCAATTCCAAGAATTAGAGATTTTAGAGGCCTAAATCCTAAAGCATTTGATGGAAGAGGAAATTATTCTTTAGGTATTAAAGAAGAAATTATCTTCCCAGAAATTAGCTTTGATAAAATTAGAAAAATCAAAGGTTTAGATGTTATTATTGTAACTAGTGCAAAAAGCGATAAAGAAGCAAAATTTTTATTAGAAAAATTAGGAATGCCTTTTGCTAAGGCTGTTAAATAGAGGTAAAAATGGCAAAAAAATCATTAAAAGTAAAAGCAAAAAAACACCCAAAGTTCAAAGTAAGAGCATACACTAGATGTGAAATTTGTGGTCGTCCACATGCTGTTTTAAGAAAATTTAAAATTTGTCGTATTTGCTTTAGAAAATTAGCACATGAAGGTAAAATTCCTGGAATTAAGAAAGCGAGTTGATAATTATGGCAAATTTTCAAAAATCCATGACCAAAAGACTTACAGATCCAATAGCAGATATGATCACTAGAATTAAAAATGCTAATATAAGAAAACATAAATTTGTTGAAATTCCTCATTCAAATAAAAAAATTAAAATTCTTGAAGTAATTAAAAAAGAAGGTTATATTAAAGAATTTGAAGTTTCTGGTGAAGGAGTTCAAAAAAGAATAGTTGTTGAATTAAAATATAAAAATACAACAAGTGCTATTACTGATATTAAAAGAATTTCTAAACCAGGATTAAGAGTTTATAGTTCAGCTAGTGATATTCCAGAAGTAATTTCAGGATTTGGTACTGTAATTATTTCAACCTCAAAAGGTATTTTAACTGATAAAGAAGCAAGAAAGGAAAATGTAGGTGGTGAAATCATCGCTTACGTTTGATAATAGTTTATGTCAAGAGTTGGTAATAGAGCATTAATAATTCCTGAAAATACAAATGTAACTATTGATAATACACTTGTTACTATAGCTGGAAAATTAGGGCAATTAACAAGAGAATTTTCACCTTTAATTGCAATCAAAGTTGTTGAAAATAAATTATATACCGAAAGATCAAACGAACTTAAAACTACAAAACAATTACACGGAACTACTAATTCACTTATCAGTTCTATGTTAAAAGGTGTAAGTGTTGGTTTTCAAAAAGAAATCGAAATTAAAGGGGTTGGATATAAAGCCGCTTTAAAAGGTAAACAAATCGAAATATCAGCTGGTTATTCACATCTTGTTTATATTGATATTCCTGATGAATTAAAAATTGAAATTCCTAAAGCTACAACTATTATTGTATCTGGAACTGATAAACAAAAAGTAGGACAATTAGCAGCTAACATTAGAGCAGTAAGACCTCCAAGTCCATATTCTGGAAAAGGAATCATGTATAAAGATGAAAAAATTAGACGTAAAGAAGGGAAAAAATCTTCTAAATAATTTTAGATGATTAAATAAACTAATATGGCAAAATTATCAAGAAATAAAAAGAGAATTAATAAACATTTAAGAATTAAGTCTAAACTTAATCTTACAAGTGGAATTCGTCTTTCAGTATATAAATCATTAAAAAATCTTTATGCACAATTAATTGATGTTGAAAATGGTAGAACTATAACCTCTGTTTCAACACTTAATTTTGACACTTACGGCGGAAATATTGAAGCAGCTAAAAAATTAGGAACTTTAATGGCTAATAAAATTAAAGAATTAAATTTATTAGAAACTAAAATTGTTTTTGATCGTTCAGGTTATATTTACCATGGAAGAGTAAAAGCTTTTGCCGAATCAGTTAGAAACGAAGGAGTTAAATTTTAATTATGGAAACTAAAATGGAAACTAATAATAAAAATCCTAAAGCAGCTCCAACTAAAGAAATTAAATTCACACCTAAATTTAATAATAAAAATACATCAAGAGCTGGGCAAACTAATAATAAAATTGATAAATTAAAAACTGAACTAAAATCTAAAACAAATAAACCTTTCGCTCGTAGAAATCACGATTCTAATAAAGAAAATGTTGCATCTAATAAAGAGAATAATCAATTTAATAATCCTAATTTTACTCAAAAAAGAAACTTCAAAAAAAGAGAAAATGCACCGCAACAATTTGTTAATGAATTTGAAGAAAAAGTTATTCACGTTGCTAGAGTTACAACTGTTGTAAAAGGTGGAAGAAGATTTTCATTTTCAGCCTATGCTGTAGTTGGTAATAAAAAAGGTAAAGTGGGATTTGGACATGGAAAAGCAAATGAAGTACAAGATTCAATTAAAAAAGCAATTAAATCCGCACAAAATAATTTAATTAGTGTACCAATTGTTGATTCAACTGTACCACATAGTATTCAAGAAAAATTCTTAGCATCTAAAGTTTTATTAAAACCTGCTCCAAAAGGAAAGGGGATAATTGCTTCTGCTTCTGTTAGAGCAGTTGTTGAATTAGCTGGTTATTCCAATATTTATACCAAAACTTATGGTTCTAGAACTAAAGCTAACATTGTAAGAGCTACTATTAATGCATTAAGTAAATTAAGAACTGCTGAAAAAATTGCTGAACTTAGAAACATTCCTGTTGAAGAGTTAAAAAGAAAATAATCGAGGTATTATTAATGAAATTACATGAATTACAAAGTACAATAGGTTCTAGAAAAGAAAAACACCGTAAAGGTCGTGGACATGCTGCTGGTAAAGGAAAACAAGCAGGTAAAGGTCAATCAGGGCAAAGAAAAAGATCATCTGTTAGACCTGGATTTGAAGGGGGACAAAACCCTTTATTTAGAAGAATACCTAAAATTGGGTTTAATAATGTTAATAAAGTTGAATATCAAACTGTTTCATTAGCAAAACTTGAAGAAAAATATAACAATAATGATGTTGTTACTTTAGAGAGTTTATTAGAAAAAAGAATAATTAGAAAAAAAACATTACCTGTTAAAATTTTAGCTTCAGGTACTTTAACAAAAACTTTAACTGTGCAAAGTCACGCTTGCTCACTCAAAGCAAAAGAAATTATTGAGAATCTTAAAGGAAAAGTAGAACTAATTTAAAATGTTTAAACAAATTTTCAAATTTTTAGTTTTTATTTGATTTTTAATTACAAAAATCTATATTAAAATCAAAACTAAAATTGAATTTTTTTTAAGAGAAAAAGTATTAACAAAAAAGATAATATTCACTTTATGATTATTATCTATTTTTGTTATTTGTACAACTATTACACTTCCAGGAATTAAAATTAATCAAAGAAATTTAGATCCTAATTCATTTTTAGGGATTATTGATATTGTAGGTGGTGGAGGTCTTAGCAACTTTTCAATTGTAGCTTTAGGTATAGGACCATTTATAACAGCATCGTTAATTATGATGATTGCTCAAACTAAATTATTCCCCCCAGTTCATCAATTAGCAAATTCAGGCCCTTTAGGAAGAAAAAAAATTAATATAATTACCAGACTTTTAACAATATTTATCGCAATTATTCAAGCTATTGTTTTAGTTAGAACTGTTATTGACAATCCTCAATTTAATTTTTTAGTTCTTGAAGATACATCTTTTGGCTATAAATATATAGCTATACCATTGATTTTAATTGGCGGAAGTTTGTTTTCTTTATTTTTAGGGGAACAAATTACTGAAAAAGGTGTAGGAAATGGAACATCATTAATAATTTTTTCAGGAATAGCTACAAGATTACAATCTACATTTAGAGCTGCTTTTAATCATTATTTAGGGGATACATCTTCTGGGCTTGTTGGGAATGTTATTTTATTTAGTATTTATATAATTTCCTTTTTGGTTTTAATTTTTATTATTGGAATTTTTCATCTAGCTGAAAGAAAAATTCCAATCCAACAAACTGGAGCTGGAATGACTAAAAATGTTAAAGACATTTCATATTTACCAATTAAAATTAATCCAGCTGGAGTAATGCCTGTTATTTTTGCGCTTATTATTTTATCTTTCCCAACCTTAATATCTAATTTATTAAATCCTAATACTTCTGCAGTAAGAAATTGAATTGAAAATAATTTAAAAGTCACAGATCCGATCGGATTTAGTATTTTTATTGTTTTAGTTTTTCTTTTAGCGATAGGAATGGGATTACAACAATCAAGAGTAGACAAAATAGCTGAAGATTTTTCTAAAAATTCTACTTTTATTCCTGGAGTAAGACCTGGAGAGCAAACAGAAGATTATTTAATTTCTGTAGTTTTAAGATTATCATTTTTTTCAGCTATTTTTTTAATTGTATTAGGTTCAATTCAACCAATATTAATTTTTATTGGGCTACCACCACAAATTTCAATCAGTGGAACTTCATTAATTATTTTAGTAACTACCGCACTAGAGACAATTAGTCAAATTAAAGCTCGAAGAGAAAGTGAAAAAATTACTAAAAAAAGAAAATTAATGACAAAAGTTATTGATCAAAAAATTAATAACAAAAAAAATAATAAAACAGAGCAAGGAACATTTTCACTATGATAAAAAAAGTTAGTAAAAATTTAATATTTTTAGGAGCTCCAGGTTCAGGGAAAGGAACTTTAGCAAGCGCCCTTGCTAAAGTTACTAATTTAATTCATTTATCCACTGGAGATATTTTTAGAAAAACTATTCAAGCGCAAACTCCATTAGGCTTAGAATTAAAATCGATAGTGGAAAAAGGTTTTTATGTTCCTGATAGTATTACTAATAAGATAGTCGAAGAACAATTAAATGACTTAAATAAAAATAATAAAAATTTTATTTTAGATGGTTATCCAAGAACAGTTAATCAAGCTGAATTTTTAGCTACTTTAGCAACATCTAAAATTGCTAAAGTAATTCTTTTAGATGTTGCTAAAGATGTAATAATTCAAAGATTAACAAAAAGAAGATATTGTCCTAAATGCCAAAAAACTTATCATTTAATTTTTAAACCTTCAACTAAGGGTGAATTATGTGAAATTGATAATACTCCTTTAGCTCAAAGACAAGACGATCAAGAACAAGCTATTTTTAAAAGATTAGAAATATATGAGTCAGAAACTAAAGTTTTAGTTGAATTTTATAAATCTAAAAACTTACTTGTAACTTTAGATGCTAGTGATAATCCAGAAAAATTAGTAGATAAAGTATTGGAAATTATTAATAATGGCTAAATTAATTAAAAGTGAACAAGAAATTGAGTTAATTAGAAAATCTTGCGAAATTCTAAAGCAAGTAAAAAAAATTTTATACAATTTCATCAAACCAGGGGTTAGTTTATTAGAAATTGATAAATTAGCTTATGATGAAATTGTTAAACGAGGTGGCAAACCTGCTTTTTTAAAATATTATGGTTTTCCCAACACAATATGTGCTTCATTAAATGAAGAGCTTATCCACGGCATTCCCGATAATAGAATTTTAAAAGATTATGATTTAATTTCAATTGATGTTGGGGTAATTTATAAAGGTTATTATAGTGATTCAGCTTTTAGTAAAAGTGTTGGTAAAAGCAATTATGAAAATGATCGTTTAATTGAAGCTGCAGAAAAATCATTTAAAGCAGGAATTGATGCAATTAAACCTAAAGCAAAAATAAGTGATATATCAGCTGCAATTTTTAATGTAATTAAAGAATATGAATTTTACACTCCAATTGAATTTACTGGTCATGGTATTGGTAAAAATCTTCATGAAAAACCAGAGGTTCCAAATCATATTTTTACAACTAATGTTGGACCAATGTTAAAAGATAATATGGTTATATGTATCGAACCAATGATTTTACAAGATTCACCAAAAATAAAAATTTTAAATGATGGTTGAACTGTTGTTGCGCAAAGCAACAAAAAAGCAGCGCATTATGAGCATACAGTTTTAATTAAAAATGGCAAAGCTGAAATATTAACTTAATTTTATTTAAACTAATTATAAAAGTAAAAATATGTTATAATTGTTAACTATATTTATATAAATTTCTTGGCATTAAATTTATTTTTTGTAAGTCCAGGTGTTTATTTAAAAGTAGCAATTTCTTTTAAATAAACAAAAAATAAATAAATTGCATATTTTATTAATATTAATAAACAAACTTTTAATTTGAAATGAGGTATTTGTTTACAAAATGGCAAAAGACGCAATTAAATTGACTGGTAAAATTGTTGAAGTATTTAATGCAAATGAATTTTTAGTTCAACTAGATGATAACAATCTTACAATCAAAGGACACATTTCAGGAAAAATGAAACTTCACCACATTAAAATTATTTTAGGTGATAAAGTTGATGTTGAAGTTAGCCCTTATGATTTAACAAAAGGTAGAATCGTTTACCGTCATAAATAAAAGGAGAACTATGAAAGTTAGAGCATCAGTAAAAAAAATCTGTAAAGATTGCAAAATTATTAAAAGAAACAGTGTAATTAGAGTAATTTGTTTATTACCAAAACACAAGCAAAGACAAGGGTAATAATTAAGAAAGGAATAAAATGGCAAGAATTTTAAATATTGAAATTCCTAATAATAAAAGAGTAGAAATTTCTTTGACATACATTAAAGGAATTGGAAAAGCTACTTCACAAGAAATTTTAAGATCAACAAATATTGATCCGAATATTAGAGTTAAAGATTTAACTGAAGAACAACTAAGTAAAATTAGAGATGCTGCAGCTAAATATACAACTGAAGGTGATTTAATTCGTGAAGTTGCAATGAATATCAAAAGATTAATGGAAATTAAATGTTACAGAGGTATTAGACACAGAAAAGGGCTTCCAGTTCGTGGTCAAGTTACACAAAAAAATGCCCGTACTAGAAAAGGTCCAAGAAAAACTGTAGCTGGAAAGAAAGGTAAATAATCATGGCGAAAGATAACAAAAAAAAATCTAAAGCAAAAAGAAAAAATGTTGTTTCTGGAATTGCACATATTCATTCAACACATCAAAATACAATCGTGACTTTTTCTGATTTAGATGGTAATGTTATTGCTTGATCTTCTTCAGGTGCTATTGGTTATAAAGGGACTAAAAAGAAAACCCCTTATGCAGCAGGACTGGCAGCAGCGGCAGCTTCTGAAGCGGCTAAAGAACACGGAATTAAAGAAGTAAAAGTTAACTTAAAAGGTTTAGGCGCTGGGAAAGATGCAGCTAGAAAACAAATTGAAGTATCTGGAATTACAGTTACTGAAATTAAAGATGTAACCCCTATTCCTCATAATGGAACTAGACCTCCAAGAAAAGTATTTAAAAGAGAAACTAAAAGATAATATCATCATCAGGAACAAATATGCAAAAATTAACAAAAATTTTTTATAAAGAGAATTTAGATAAAAAAATATCTGATCATCAATCAACATTTGTTCTTGAACCTTTAGACCGTGGGTTCGCTAATACAATTGGTATTGCACTTAGAAGAACATTATTATCTTCAGTAAGTTCTGTAGCACCTTTCGCTGTCAGAATTGAAGATGTTAATCACGAATTTAGTGCAATTGATTATGTAGAAGAAGATGTTGTTAGAATTTTAAATAATATTAAAAAAATTAAATTTATTTTCAATCCTGAAATTTTTATTGAAAAAGAACCAGTTAAAGTATCTTTAGATAAAGATCTTGATGGTGAAATAACAGCTAATGATTTAACTTTACCTCCAGGGGTTAAAATTATAAATGGTGATCAAGTTATTGCAAAAGTTAAAAAAGTTGGTGTTCTTAAATTGGAAATCTTTCTTTTAATGGGACGTGGCTTTGTTTCATTTGAAGAAAATAAAAAAACAATTTTAGAACTTAGTCCAAAATTTGAATCCAAATTAAAAAGTGGTAAATACATTGCAATAGATTCAGATTTTTCTCCAGTTATTAATATTAATTTTGATGTTGCAGAACTTAATTCAGCTTCTAATATCATTCAAGAAAAATTAGAATTTCACATTCAAACTGATGGAACAGTTTCTGCTAAAGAAGCAATTAATGAAGCAGCTAAAATTTTAATGGTACATTTAAAAATAATTTCCCAAAGTGAACATTTAGAATTTGATGAACAAGAATTTTTTGAAAAAGAAAAAGTAAAAGAAGAAATTCCTAAAGCTAAATTAATCGAAATTACAGAACTTAATTTAACCGTTAGATCTTTAAATGCACTAAAAAGAACAGGATTTAAAACATTATTAGATTTAGAAAAAATTGATGAAGAAGAATTACATAATATTAAAAATTTAGGTAAAAAGTCAATTCAAGAAATTATTGATAAATTAAAAGAACATGGAATTGTTCTAAAAAAGAAAGGAGATTAGAAAATGGCAAATCCTACACAATTATTTAGAAGAAATTCAGCATGAAGAAAACATGTTTTACGTTCATTAGCTACTGATATTATAGTTCATGGTAGAATTACAACAACATTAGCAAGAGCTAAAGAATTAAGAAAGCATGTTGATCGTTTAATTACTAGAGCTAAAACTAATACTTTAGCTTCTCGTCGTTTAGCAGCAGCATTTTTAAGAAATGTTGAAACTAAAAATAATAAAAGCGCTTTAAGTCATTTATTTGATGTTTTAGGTCCAAAATATAAAGAACGTAATGGTGGTTATACAAGAATTTTAAAATTACCTAACCGTTCTGGTGATAATGCACCAATCGCTATTATTGAATTAGTATAACAAGAAAGGAGAATAAAAATTATGATGAGACAAACTACTATTGTAAAACATTTAGAAGTTGAAAAAAAATGATTTGTTGTTGATGCCGAAGGTCAAATTTTAGGAAGATTAGCAACATTTGTTGCTAATCGTTTAAGAGGAAAACATTTACCTACTTTTACTAGAAATGTTGATATGGGTGATAACATCATTATTATCAACGCTGAAAAAGTTATTTTAAGCGCTAATAAAGAAGAAGATAAAATTTACTATTCTCACTCAGGTTATCCAGGTGGACTTAAAAAAATTAATGCCGCTAATTTAAGAAAGAAAAAACCTGCTGCATTATTAGAAAAAGCAATCAAAGGAATGATTCCACATACAAAATTAGGGCGTAGACAAATTGTTAATTTATTTGTTTATCCAGGACCTGAACATAAACATCAAGCACAAAAACCAGAAAAACTAGAGGTGGTATTTAAATAATGAATGACAAAATTATTTATAAAGGAACAGGAAGAAGAAAATCTTCAACTGCAAGAGTAACTTTAACTTCAGGAACTGGTAAATTTACAATTAATAAAATCGAAGCTAAAAAATATTTAATGCAAGATTTATTAATTAAAGATGCTTTACAACCATTTGCTATTACTGAAACTGAAAACACTTTCGATATTAATGTTATAGCTAAAGGTGGAGGGCTTTCAGGACAAGCTGGGGCTATTAGACTTGGAATTGCTAGAGCTTTATTATCTGCTTCAGAAGATTATAAAGCTAAATTAAAAGAGTTTAAAATGCTTACAAGAGATGCAAGAAGCAAAGAACGTAAAAAATACGGACTTAGAAAAGCTCGTAGAGCAAGACAATTTTCAAAACGTTAATTTTAAAAAATATACAATATTTTTTTATTTTTTTGTTATAATATTAAAGCAATTTTATTTTTGCTTTAATTATTTAAGGGAGCGTAGCTCAGATGGTTAGAGCACACGACTGATAATCGTGAGGTCGATGGTTCGATCCCATTCGTTCCCACCATTTCAATTTATTGACCAACACAATTTATTTAAATTGTGTTTTTTCTTTATTTTTTTTAAAAAAAAGTTATAATTTAAAAGCAAATAAAAATTGCAGAAAGTAGATTCACTTCTCACCTAAGGGATCATTCCCTGGGTTTACTACAATTATTATTCAGTATATTTTGAAAATTAATCTTATTATTTTTTAAATATATTATTTTATTTATAATTAATTGTTGGTTTAAAGAAGTGGAAAAATCCACTTTTTTTAGTATATTTAATTTTTTAAGGAGTAAATATTAATAAACTAAATAATAAAAAGAAACCGCAACCAGAACATATGGTTAATGATGCTATTCCTTTCAAAAAAATGTTTGTTCTTAGTCAAGAAAATGAACAAATAGGTGTATTAAACAAAGAAGATGCAATTAAATTAGCTAAAGAAGAAAGATTAGATTTAGTTATTATAAACATTGATAATTCAAGCGGAACACCAAGACCTATTGCAAAAATGATGGATTATGGCAAATTTAAATACGAAAGAAAGAAAAAGCAAAAACAACAAAAAGAAAAGCAAACTTTTGTTAATAATAAAGAAATAAGATTATCAGCAAGAATTAATATTAATGATATCGAAACAAAAGCTAAAAAAGCAAGAGAATTTCTTTTAGATGGTGATAGGGTTAAGGTTTCATTAAAATTTAAAGGTCGTGAAATGTCACGTCCTGAATTAGGTAAAAATATTCTTGATAAATTTTTTGAATTTGTTGAAGATATCGCTAAAATCACTAAAGATAGTCAACCTAATGAGAGATTTTTAGATATGTATATCGAAAGAGATAAAAAGAAAAAACCAAATTTAACAAGTTCAAAACAAGAAAAACAAGAATTACAAAAAGAGAAAGGGACTATTGATTCAAATGCCAAAAATGAAAACTAAATCATCTTTGAAAAAAAGATTGAAAAAAACTGGAACTGGTAAAGTAAAAAGAGGTAAAGCATATACTTCGCACTTAGCACAAAATAAGTCTACTAAACAAAAAAGACAATCTAGAAAAGCAACCTTATTATCAAAATCAGATTTCAAAAGATTAAAAGGACTTTTTTAAAATATATTAATTAACATAAATATATTTTAAAAAAGATAAATTATTAAAAATTATAATAAAAAGGAAAAATTATGAGAGTAAAAGGCGGAACTGTCACAAGACAAAGAAGAAAAAAATGAATAAAATTAGCTAAAGGTTATTGAGGACATAAATCAATCGGTTTTAAAGTAGCTAAACAAGCAGTTGTTAAATCTTGAACTTATGCTTTTAGAGATAGAAAACAATTAAAAAGAGAATTTAGAAAACTTTGAATAGCTAGAATTAATGCAGCATCAAGACCATTAGGTGTTACATATTCTCAATTAATTAATAATCTTAAAAAAGCTAATATTGAAATTAACAGAAAAATGTTATCTGAATTAGCAATCCATCAACCTGAAGTATTTAAATCAATTGTTGAACAAGTTAACAAATAAAATAATTTATAAAAATAAAGGAGAATCATGGCAAGAAGAGATGATATCACTGGAAAAGGTCCAATGGTTGGTAATAACAGATCACATGCATTAAATGCAACTAAAAGAACTTTTAGATTAAACTTACAAAAAATTCAATATAAAGATATTAATGGCAGAGAAGTTACTTTAAAAGTAAGTGCTAAAACTGCAAGAACCCTTAGAAAAAAAGGTATTATTAACTAAAAAAATATAACTAAAAAATAAGCGTTTTATAATAAGTTTTTTAAAATATTTATAAAAAGCTTATTTTTTTTATATAATTTTAACTATGAAAAAGAAAAATTTATTAAATAAAAAAATATTATTAACATTAGGTTCTTTAGCATCAATAGCTACTATAGCTACTGTTGTTTCATGTGGAACAGATAAAAAAGTAGAAAAACCTACAACTAATGTTGCTGGAATTACTGAATTAGTCAATTCATCATCACAAGCTATTAAAACAGCTTCCCAAGATGAAACTAAACACAATAAATTAAAAATTAAATTAATTACAGCAGCAGGAAGTGTTGATGATAATAGTTTTAATCAATCAATTTATGAAGCTATTAGAAATTTTGCTGCTTTAGCTAATTCAAAAGAAAGTGAAGCAGGATATTTTAATGCAACATCTGATGAAAAACTTCATGATGCATATGATAAATTATTAACTGAAGATATAAATGTTTGAGTTTTATCAGGGTTTACTCATGGATTACCTGGAACAGGTTTTCTAAATTGACTTAAAAAAGAAAATAATAAATCAAAATTTGATAATAAGAAAATAATTGTAGTAGGTGTGGATTGAAACTTACCACCTAATGATACATCGATGAGACCAGGTAGTTTTATTTCATTAATGTACAAAACTAATGAAGCGGCTTGAGTAGCTGGTTATGCAGCTGCTAAATATTTAACTGATACTGAAACAGATGCATCTAAAAGAACTTTAGCTACATTTGGAGGAGGGAGTAAAGCAGGAGTTACCGACTTTATTGCTGGATTTTTAGGCGGAATTTATTCTTGAAATCAAGATAATACTAATAACAAAGTTAAATTATCACATGAAACACTAGATCTTGATATAGGTTTTGACTTAAAAGCTTCTGATAAAATAACAAAAGTTAATAACATTGTTGCAACTAACAAACCAAAAATTATTTTACCTGTTTCAGGTCCATTTACCGATATAGTATTAGAAGCAATTAAAAAAAATAACATCGATCAATTAGTTATTGGAGTTGATACTGATCAAAGTAAAGAATATATCGCAAATTCCGATAAATTCTTTACATCTATTGAAAAAAGATTAGGTTCTACAGTATTCAGAGTTTTAAGAGATTTATATTTAAAAGAAAATTTACCTAGCGATAGCTTAATTAATGAATTTAATAGTAATTCAAAAAATTTAACTATTTTCGAAGGCATAAATAAACAAGCAGTTGATGTTTCGGATAATTCATTTAAAGATATTCAAAAGAAAAACAAAGCGCAAGAAGCATTAAATTATGCTAAAGAAAAATTTATAGAATTAACAAAAAACAATTCTAATTTAAACATTATTGATGTTTTTATAGGCGCAACGGATGATCAAGTTAGTAAACTGAATGAACTAGTTAAAAAAATAAACAATGAATCAAATTAAAATTTTTAATTTAAATAACATTTTTTATATATAAAAAACATATTTTTACTAATTAAAATTTTAAAAAAAATATGTTTTTTTTGTATAATTTTTTTATGAAAAATAAATTTTTTAAGAAAAAAACACTACTATTTTTAAGTTTTATTGGTGGCGTTTCTACAATAATGACAACTGTTTCATGTTCCCGGTTAATTAAAGATAAAATTGGTAATATCTCTTCAAAAATCAAAAAAACAATAGGTGTGTCAAAATCTGGTGATTTTATAACTAATCCAGGTAATTTCCAAAGAAAAGATAATGATAATAATCAAAAATTAACTTATGAGATGAAAGAGCAAATATTAAAGGAAGAATTAAACAAAATCATTGATAATTATGGTTTTTATAAATATGAGTTTTCTGAAATAAAATTCCAATTAAATAACAAACTTTATCAAAGAGGCTATGAAAATTATCCTGAAATTTTTGAAAGTGATTTAATAAGTTCTAAAATAAATGAAGTTATTGAAAATGGAAGATACAAAATTAAATTAGTTAAGCCTCAAGAAAGTATTTACGACGAAAATATCAACAACTCACTCTATAGAGGAATAGAAAGATTTGCTGATTATAATTCTAAAACTTATTTTGATTATGTTGATTTTTCAAGTGAATATAGCCTTCATGACACTTATAATCAATTATTAACTGAAGATATAAATGTTTGAGTTTTGGCAGGGCCAGAACATGGAAATTTATCAACAGGTTTTTTAGATTGAATTAAAAAAGATGATAATAAATCAAAATTTGATGAAAAGAAAATCATTGTAGTTGGTGTGGATTGAGATTTTGATAAAAACAAATCAACAATAATGAGAGCATCCAGCCTTTTTACATTGAAATATAAACTAGAAGAAGCTGCTTGAATAGCAGGGTATGTAGCTGCTAAATATGTGGCTGAAAACGAAAGTAAACCTGAGCAAAGAACTTTAGCAACATTTGGTAAATCTAGTGAAATTGAAGTTACTAACTATATAAAAAGTTTTTTAGTTGGAATTCACCTTTGAAATGAAACAAATGATAAAAAAGTAAAATTATCGCATGATGAATTAGCGCTTGATTTAAGCCCTAATTCACATGATTTTAGTTTTTTTTCAAATTTAGCAACTTCTAAAATTGATAGAATCCTTAAAAAAAATAATCCAAAAATTATTTTTCCTGTTGTGGATAATTATTTCAGACATACGATACAAAAAATTAATAGCCAACAAAGTATTGTGGGAATTCTTCCTGATCAATTAAAAGAGTTTAAAGATTATAAATATAGTGGTAAATATTTTGCTTTAATAGAAAAAGAATATTCTTCAACAATATTTAAAATTTTAAAAGATTTATACGATTCAAATAGTTCAATTAATTCCAATGATAGTTTAATTCACAAAACACCGGAAAATAATGGTAATTTATCTATTTTTGTAGGAATTAAGAATAACGCTGTTCATTTTTCAGATGATTTTTATGATAATTATAATGTTAAATATACTTTAGATACTATTAAAAATACTTTGAATAATTATTTAGATGAAAGTTCAAACGATACAAATATTAATGATAATTTTTCTGAATATGATCGTAAAGAAGAATTAAATGAATTAATTCAAAAAATTAATTCTCAATATGAATATTCATTAAATTCCGAAACAGCTGATACACATGATTATAATGATTATGAAACAAAAGTAAGTCACTATGAAGATAAAAATATAACTGATACATCAAGTGAAGATTATGATGATAGTGAAGAAGAATATGATGATGAAGCTGATTACGTTAGTGATGATGAAGAGGAAGCTGATTACGTTATTGATGACGATGCTGATGAAAGTGATTACGTTACTGATGACGATGAATAGCCAGTGCAAAAATCAGAAGCTTATAATTTTGTTATAGAAATATCAGAAGCATCTTCAAGCCCTACTCAGTACAAATCATTTCTAAAAAAAGAATGAATAATGTAATTTCACTACAAAGATAACAACCCTTAATTCTAAAAGTAAATGCAACACTTTATAATAAAAAAACAATAAAATTATAAAGGGGCGCATTTTTTTTGAAAATTTATTTATTTCATTAAATTCTTAAAAAAAAAAAAAAACCTTCCTCTGAAGGAGAGGTTTTTATGGAAAAAAATATAAATAATTTTTTTCACTTGAATCAGCAAAATAGATTAATAATTGAAAAACTTTTACTTAATAAGTGATCTCATCGTAGAATCACTAAAAAATTAGGTGTAAGTAATTCAATAATTAGTCGAGAAATTAAAAGAAATTCCGATAGTAATTTCAAATATTCTGCTAAATTCGCAATTTAACAAAATAATTATAGACAAAAAATTAAATTTTACAAACGATTTGATGATATGAAAAAATATAAAGAATTTAATCTTTTGTTTAAGAAAAAATATAATAAAAGATTTTTTTGATATTAAAGTATTTACAATTGAATTAAAAAAAATTAAAATTTTAAAAAAAAACACCAAAAAAATTATTGTGCTATTTTTTTGGTGTTTTTTTTTAAAAAATGTTAAAACAATGATATAAGAGCATTTTTTAGGGTTTTGTCACAACACGTGACAAACGTGATGTATTTATTCTTGCACTTTAGGAAGTTTTTAATTAACTTAATATAAATTTTTAATTAACATCATAAAATTTTAATTTTGCTTTTTTTAAAAATTCAAAATAAAATTCAAAAAATTAAAACATAAACATTAAAAAAATATAATGTTTTAATAATTTTTTAAATTATTAAGCCAATAATATTAAAACATAAATACAAAACAATAATTTTTTACTTATTTTTTTTATATTTAAAAACTGTCCCATTTTTAAAAATTTTGTCCCTAATATGATATAATAAAAATATTAAAATGAAAGGGTAAAAAATGAAAAAAGGTAATATTGTTAATTTAATTAAATATTATGCAGAAGAAAATGATTCTGCATTTAGAACTGAAGCATATGAAATAGCTAAAAATTTTTATGAAAAAGGCGATATACAACTAGCAGAATATATAATGTCATTATTAGCAAATAATAACTTATATGTTCCACAAATATACGAAGAAAAAACTCATTTTTTAAAAAAACATTTTTTTAAAAAAAGCAATTTAACATTTTCAGAAGAAATAAAATTTGATATTGAAGGAATAATAAATGCAACTAATAAAAAAATAGGAGTTAATAAATTTTTATTTATAGGTTCACCAGGAACTGGAAAAACTGAATCAGTTACATATATAGCTCGAGTTTTGCAAAAAAATTTATTTGTAGTAAATTTTTCTCAAATAATAGATAGTAAATTAGGGCAAACTGCAAAAAATATATTTAATTTATTCGAAGAAATAAACAATTTAAATAACCCTGATAAAGCTATTATACTATTTGATGAAATTGATGCTCTGGCTTTAGATAGAATTAATTCAAATGATGTAAGAGAAATGGGAAGAGCAACAAGTGAATTTTTAAAAGGCCTAGATAATTTAAATGAAAAAGTAACAATTATTGCTACTACAAATTTATCAGACAAGCTTGATAGAGCTTTAACAAGAAGATTTGACACTATTATAAATTTCAATCGTTATTCAAAAGAAGATTTATTAAAAATAGCTGAAAATATTTTAAACAGTTATATTTTAAAAATTAAAAATATTTCAAAAAATACAAAATTATTTAAAAAAATTATTTTATTATCTGAAAATATTCCTTTTCCAGGTGAATTAAAAAATATTATTAAAACTTCTTTAGCTTTTAGCGACATTAGTATTTCGCTTGATTATTTAAAAAGATTATATAAAACAATAACTAATGAAACAGTTATAAATATAAAAACATTAAAAGAACAAGGTTTTAGTATTAGAGAAAGTGAAATTTTAACCAATACATCAAAAAGCAAAATATCAAGAGATTTAAAGGATAATTTTTTAAATGAACAATAAAAAAAATAATGTATTACAACTTAAAGGAGTTTTATTTGAACAAAAAAAATCGGAAAAAAAACCCGGATTTTTAAAGCTTCCTAAAAATGCAAAAGTAAAAGTTGAACATCTTAAAAAATTACTAAAAGATCTTGAACAATTATTTGATTTTTGACAAAATCAAAATTTAGAAATAAATCCATTAATTTCAGTTTATTACAAAAAAATAGTTGCAAAAAGTAATAGAATTAAATCGATTTTAGAAAGTAGTTTAAAAAAAAATAATGAATCAATAGTGGGTTCTAAAATATTAAATTTTAAACATGTTTTTATACATTCAATAAAGCTTAAAACACTAGCAGAATCCATTTCTAATTTGAAAAATGTTATTGATATTATTTTAAATGTTTGAAAATTAGATGAAATAAATGAAAGTCATATTAATGGAATAAATAAAAGTAATTTGCTAAAAAAACATTTTACTAAAATCACTAGTTTTATCTTTGTTAACATAGTGGTTGATGCCTATTATGTAGAAGCATTTGGACTTCAAGAATACAACAATGATGATAAAAACAATAAAGATAAAGCGATTGTATCAATTTATGATCTGAAAATAGATGTTATAAAATTATTGAAACAATTGGATATTTCAATTAATTTTAATCAAATAGCAAACAACACTACATTGCTTTTATCAGAAAAAGATTTTTTTATTTTAAAAACTAAAGCCCCATTTTTAATTTCTATGGTTTTTAATGATTTTAATAAACTTGATGATGTTAGACTAAGTAAAAAAAATATTGATAATAAAAAATTATCAATTATCGATCCAAAAAACGAACCCATTATAGGTGTGATTGATACAATGTTCGATAAAAATGTTTATTTTGGAAAATGAGTACAATTCGAAAATAAATTATCTCCAGAAATAAAATTAAAGAATGAAGATTTTATTCATGGAACTTTAGTTTCTTCTATTATAGTTGACGGCCCTAATTTAAATCCTAATTTAGAAGATGGTTGTGGAAAATTTAGGGTAAAACATTTTGGAGTATCTAGCCAACGTGGTTTTAGCAGTTTTACTATTATGAAACTTATAGAGGAAATTATTAAAGCTAATTCTGAAATAAAAGTTTGAAATTTATCTTTAGGATCTCTTTATGAAATAAGTGAAAATTTTATTTCTCCAGAAGCTGCTATACTTGATCAAATTCAGTTTGAAAATGATGTTATTTTTGTTATAAGTGGAACAAATAAACCAGCGAATTTTGACATAAAAAAAATTGGCTCTCCAGCAGATTCTTTAAATTCAATAGTGGTTAACTCTGTTACATTTGATAATGAACCCACCAATTATACAAGAGAAGGTTTGGTTTTATCTTTTTTTCAAAAACCAGATGTATCTTATTATGGAGGTAGTTTTGAAAAAAAAATTATTGCATATGGCCCACAAGGAAAAATTGAGGTAATGGGAACGTCATTTGCAGCTCCTTGAATTACGAGAAAATTGGCTTTTTTAATTTATGTATTAGACTTACCAAGAGAAGTTGCTAAAGCACTTATAATCGACTCAGCAATTGGTTGAGGAAAAGAAAAATATGATAATAAAAAAATAGGTTATGGTATAGTCCCAATTCATATAAATGATATAATTCAAACTCCAAAAGATGAAATTAAATTTTTAATTCAGGATGTTTCTAGAGAATATGATAGTTATAATTATAAAATACCTGTGCCTATATTTGAAAATAAATATCCTTTTAAAGCAAAAGCAACAATGTGTTATTTTCCTAAAGCTTCTAAAAATCAAGGAATTGATTATACAAACACAGAATTAGATCTTTATTTCGGAAGGATGAAATTAAATGAAACAAATAAGCCAACGATTGTATCAATAAATAAAAATAAACAAACACATGATGATGGTTTTTTATTTGAAAAAAATGCAAGATTACAGTTTAGAAAATGAGATAATGTAAAACATATAAGAGAAATTATTACAAAAAAAAATTTTGCAAAAAAAATGTTTGAATTTCCATCGTGAGGAATAAGTGTAAAAACCAAAGAAAGATTAAATCCTAATGATGGAAAAAAATTACCCTTTGGAATAGTTATTACTTTAAAAGAACTAGAAGGTAAAAATCGAATTGAAAGTTTTATTCAACTATGTAATTTAAATGGTTGAACTGTTAGTGAGTTAAATCTAGAAAAAAGAATTGATATTTTTAATAAGAAAAATGAAAATATTGAATTTGATTAAAAATTAAATAAGGCAGTACAAAACATTACATCGCCTTATTTTTTTTTAATTATATTTTCTATATGTTTTAAAATAGAATCTTTTATTTTTTCTTCTCTAATAGAATAATCAATATTTGCTTTTACAAACCCTTCAATAGAACCTAAATCATATCTTATTCCATCTAATTGATAAGCATAAATTTTTTGACTTTTCATTAATTGATCAAATGCATCTACTAATTGAATTTCGTTATTAACTGTTGGTTTGATATTTTTTAAAATATTTAAAATTTCTGGTGTAAAAACATATCTACCAATTATTGCTTTATTACTTGGAGCGTTTTTAACTTCAGGTTTTTCAACAGCACCAGATATTTCAAAAATTTTGTCATTTTTTTGTTCATTATTTTTTGGAATAACAATACCATATTGATTGACATTTTCTTTTTCAACATCAGCAACACCAATAATTGATGAGTGTTTTTTTTCAAATTCATCAATTAATTGTTTTATAGCAGGTTTATCTTTATTATAAATTAAATCATCTCCCAAAATAATCCCAAAAGGTTCATTATTAATAATTTCACTAGCTACAGCGATAGCATGTCCAAGACCTAATTGTTCATTTTGATAAACTACTCTTATAAATTTTTCTTTGTTAGTTTTTTTAACTAATTCTAATAATTGATTTTTATTTTTTGCAATTAATTCTTCTTCTAATAGATCATAAATTTTAAAGTAATCTACCACTTCATTTTTTCGTGGCGAAATAACTAAAACAATTTCAGTTATGCCAGCTTCAACACATTCATCAACTAAATAACTAATTGCGGGTTTATTTAAAATTGGCACTAATTCTTTATGAATTGATTTTGTTAAAGGTAAAAATCTTGTTCCTCAACCAGCGGCGGGAATAATAACTTTTTTTATTTTCATAATAAAAAATTTTACAATAAAAATAAAACTTTAAAAAAAATTGGCAATATTTGTTGTCGAGTGCTAATTTTGTGGTACAATAGTTTATAAGCTGAGAAAAAGCTTGAAAACAAACAAATATAACTATAAAATAAAAATATACAAGGAGCAAATTATGGCAAAAGAATTAATTTTAGGTATTGACTTAGGTACAACAAACTCTGTTGTTTCAATTATCGAAGATAAACAACCGATTGTATTAGAAAATCCAAACGGAAAAAGAACAACTCCTTCAGTTGTTGCATTTAAAAATGGCGAAACTATTGTTGGAGAAGTTGCGAAAAGACAACTAGAAACTAATCCAGATGCAATTGCATCTATTAAAAGATTAATGGGAACAAATAAAACTGTAAAAGCTAATAACAAAGAATATAAACCAGAAGAAGTTTCCGCAATGATTTTAAGTTATTTAAAAGAATATGCAGAAAAAAAAGTTGGTAAAAAAATAACTAAAGCTGTTATTACAGTTCCAGCATATTTTGATAATTCAGAACGTGAAGCTACTAAAACTGCAGGAAAAATTGCTGGTTTAGAAGTATTAAGAATTATTAATGAGCCAACAGCTGCTGCTTTAGCTTTTGGACTTGATAAATCAGATAAAGAAATGAAAGTTTTAGTATTCGACTTAGGAGGAGGAACATTTGATGTTTCAATTCTTGATTTAGCAGGTGGAACTTTCGAAGTATTATCAACAAGCGGAGATAATAGACTTGGTGGTGATGATTGAGATAATGTTATTGTTGACTGATTAATCAAAAAAATAAATGATGAATATAAATATGATGCATCTAAAGATAAAATGGCATTAGCTAGATTAAAAGAAGAAGCGGAAAAAGCGAAAATTGCTTTATCAGGACAAGCTGTTGCGATTATTTCATTACCATTTTTAGCCGTTTCAGAAAATGGGCCAATTAACGTTGAAACAGAATTGAAAAGATCAGAATTTGAAAAAATGACAGCTCATTTACTTGATCGTACAAGAAAACCAATTATTGATGCACTAAAAGAAGCTAAATTAGATGCTAAAGACTTAGATGAAATTTTATTAGTTGGAGGATCAACTAGAATTCCTGCTGTACAACAAATGATTGAACATACATTAGGTAAAAAACCTAATAGATCAATTAATCCTGATGAAGTAGTAGCGATTGGAGCTGCAATTCAAGGAGGGGTTTTAGCTGGTGAAATTGATGATGTTTTATTATTAGACGTTACACCTTTAACTTTAGGAATTGAAACAATGGGAGGTATAGCTACTCCTTTAATACCGCGTAATACTACTATTCCTGTAACTAAATCCCAAATTTTTTCAACAGCTGCAGATAATCAAACAGAAGTAACTATATCAGTTGTGCAAGGTGAAAGACAAATGGCTCATGATAATAAAAGATTAGGACAATTTAATCTTTCAGGGATTGAAGCTGCTCCAAGAGGAATTCCACAAATTGAAGTTTCCTTTTCAATTGATGTTAACGGAATAACAAAAGTAACAGCTAAAGATAAAAAAACAAATAAAGAACAAACAATTACAATTCAAAATACAGGGCAATTATCTGAAGAAGAAATTGAAAAAATGGTTAAAGAAGCAGAAGAAAATAGAGAAGCTGATGCTAAGAAAAAAGAAAAAGTAGAAACAATTATTAGAGCAGAGACTTTAATTTCACAAATTGAAAAATCAATAACTGATCAAGGTGATAAAGTTGATCAAAAACAAAAAGAAATGTTAGAAAAACAAGTTGAAGAACTAAAAACATTAATGAAAGAAGAAAAAATTGATGAACTTAAAACTAAATTAGACCAAATAGAACAAGCGGCTCGAGCATTTGCAAATCATGCAGCAAATAGTGCTCATACTAATGATACAAGTTCATCATCAGATAACGATCCAGTTAAAGCGGATGTAGAAGAAAAATAACAAATAAAAAACTCAAAAAATTTATTTTGGGTTTTTTATTTTTTTTATTAATAGTCAAAAAATTAAGAATGATAACCACTTTTTAAAAAACTTTAATTAAATATTTTTTTATTTTTAATTAAATGTGTTTTGAATAATGCTATTAATTAAATAATAATATTTTTTTATTTTAAAAATTTTTTAATATATTTAATTATATTGAATATTAAAAAAGTGTATAATTTAGATGTATAATAAAAAGTTTATACATTTAATTTATTAATCAATTTTAAACGGAGGTTTTCCATGGAGTTAATTTTAAATAATAGCATTCAAAATGAAACTACTATTTCTCAATCATATGAAATTAAAAATAATAATGTAAAAATTATAAAAAATATTCCAGATAAATATATTGTTTTTTATAACCAATTTAAAGATAGAATAGAATATTTTAAAAATATTTTTTCATCCATCAATACAGAAAAAGAATTTAATGAAAAAATTCAATCATTACCTATTAACGAACAAAACGAATTTATTTTTTTACAAAAAGAGGGGATGAAGAACTTAGAAAACATTTCAAGATTTAAAAGAAGAACTCACACTTGACATTGACAATGAGCAGAAATGTGAGTAAATTTAAATAAATACGAAACTGATAAAGCTTTAAATGCATTTAAAATCATTAGCGATATTTCTTCCAGTGTTAATGATTTTACTTCTGAATTACCAGAGGAAGAATTTAAAATTTTTTTAGCATTAAAAGGAATCGGAATCACCACCGCTCTCCTCACTAATATTAATGTTGCTCAAATGGAATACTTGATTAAACATTCTGAATTTGGAACTTTAGCATATGCATTTAAATTTGGATTTATTCCTTTTGGCTGAAGATCTGGAATTACAGATGGATATTAAAACAATTTTAAAACTATCTTCAATATTTAGTTTAGTAGCCTTAATTAGTTTTATTTTTTACTTAATATTTTTATATTCAGTATTATTTTCAGATTTAGATTTTGTTTTGTCATTAATATTTATAATTTTTATTTTTTCTATTGTTATTTTAGTGTTTATCCCTTTTGTAGTTTTTTATATTTGAAATATAAAAAATTTATCTAATATATCACAAAATATTATAAATAAAAAACAAAAAATTTTATTAATGTTTTTCCCTATGGTTTACATTTTTAATCAAAAAAAATATTCAAATATTTTTTAAAAAATTTTAAAAAAAGCACATTTTATGCTAAAAAAGCACTAAAAATGTGCTTTTTTTTCATTTTTTTTAGTAATTCTTTACAAAAAAAAAAAAAAAGTATAATAACAATGTAGACTTGTTTTTTTGGCCAAATCTTTAATTCTACATCATATCAACTTAAAAAACAAGGAAAAAATGAAATTTTTTAAATCTATATTTGAAAAAATAACGCCAAAACAACTTTTTATTTTGGTGATTTTAGCTGCAGCTGATGTTTTTGTTATTGCAGCGCCTTATTATATTAAAAACATCATCCCTAATTTACATACATATTTAAATATTAAAGAAGATGATATTGCTAAATTAACTGCTATTATTGGTTGAGTAACTTTAGCAACACAACTTCCTGGCGGCTTTTTAGCTAATAAATTTAGATCGAAATATTTATTAGCACTAGCTACTTTATCAACTGGTTTAATTACTATTTGATTTGCTGTAAATATTTTAAAATCGCAAGAAATTAGTCCTGATTCATTATTATTACAATATAAAATAATGTTTGGACTATGAGGAATTTCTTCAACATTAATCTTTTGAACTCCACTTTGAAAATTAGTTTCACAACAAACATCGAAAGAAAATCAAGGTTTAGCATATGGAATACAAGGGGTTGCTAATGGGGTTATTGGGTTTGTTTTAGTTTTCCTTTTAGGACTTTTAATAACAACAGCATGAGCTCCAAAAGCAAATAATTCACCAATCCCATTTGCTACATACGCCTTTTTAGTTGCTATCTTTTTAATCATTACAACTGTTTTAGTTGTAGTTTACGTGCCTGAAAAATTCACTAAATCCACTGAAAGTTTTTCAATGGAAAAAGTTAAGAAAAATATTATTCATATTTTTAAAGCAATGTCAAATTGAAAATTGTGAATGTTATCATTCTTTTTATTAGGAATGTATACTTTCCAATCTGTTTTTGCTTTTTACCTTTTACAAATGATTCAAAATGCCTTTTTAGCTCCTGTTATTTTAGTAACGATTTTAGGAGGATTTAGAACTTATGCAATGAGAGTTGCTATATCTGGTTTTGCTGGAAGAATAGCGGATAAATTTAAATCTTACGTTTTATTCTTAATTATTGTTTTAGGAATTGGTATTGCCCTTATTGCAGTTATGATTTTTCTACCTTTTGCCGCAAATAAAGCTGGTGAACAAAATATTTTCTTAATAGTAATAAGTTCAATTATCTTTATTTTAATGGGGCTATTATCATGAATAATGGTAACTTTAAGATATGTTCAAGTTGGAGAAACTAAAATTGAAAAATCATCATATGCATCATCAATTGGTATTTTAAGTTTTATTGGATTTAGTTCTGATGCTTGACTATATGAAATAGCTGCTTATGTAGGGAAAAAATATACAGAACCTGGTACTACCAACACATCAATTCAAGGTTATCAAATAATTATCGCCATTTCTTTAGCTATTGCTTTTGTGGGATTGATTGCAGGTGCTATTGTCTTTATCGCTAATACTATTGAGCTTAAAAAATTAGGTAAAACAAACTATCGTTGAAGAGAATTAGAGAATGCCTAAACAATTATTATTAGCTCATAGAGGATATATGGCTATCGCTCCAGAAAATACAGATTTAGCTTTTGAAGCAGCTAATTTATTTGGCTTTGATGGAGTAGAATTAGATGTTCATTTAACTATGGATGAACACCTTGTTATTATCCACGATGAAACTACCAATAGAACAGCACTAACTAAAAATACTATTGCTAAAACTAATTTAAAAAAATTACAAGACGATGATCATGGAAAATTTTTTAATTTAAAAGTACCAAAGCAAACAATTTTAACTCTTGAAGAATTTTTAGATAAATATTTAAAAGTTTTTAGCTTTATTAATGTAGAAATAAAAACAGATGTTTATCATTATCCAAATATTGAAAATAAAATATTAGAATTATCAAAAAAATATTCACAAGAATTTTTTGATAAAATAATTTTTTCATCTTTTAATTTTAAAACACTAGAAATAATGAAAAAATTAGACTCAAGGTTTAAATTAGCATTTTTATTTTGAAAGATAACTGAATTTAATAAAGTAAATAGCAAAAAAATAGAAGAAATATGCGACTATTTAAATCCATGAATTGATATTTATGACAAAATGAAAGAAAAGTTAGATAAATTTAATAAACCTTATTTACTTTGAACAATCAAATCTAAAAAAAATTATGAAAAATATTTAAAAGATAAAAAAGTATTTGCTCAAATATCTAATTATAAATATTAATTTATTTTGAAAATCAGAAATTTAATAATCAAATTTCTGATTTTTTTTTAAATATTTTTCCTATATTTTTTCATTTTTCTGAATTTTTTTCAAAAAAAAATATTATTGCTTGGAGGTGTTATGGAAATTTATAAAATAGGAAAAATTGTTTCCAAGAACAAAAATTATGTTATTTTAGATAAAAATGGTACAGGATATATTATTTATGTATCGGATACAAATATATATAACAAAGGAGAAAATAGAAAAATATATGTTTATAACTGAGAAAATGATTATTCAAAAATAACTTATGGTTTTGATAATATGCGTGAAAGAATTTTATTTGAAGATCTTTTATCAATTAATGGAATAGGTCCGAAAATTGCAATGTCATTTATTGGAGAAGGTTGAGAAACTTGTTCATTGTTAATTTCTGAAGGTAACGAAGAAAAAATTGCTAAAATTCCTTATATAAATAATAAAATTGCAAAACAAATTATTTTCCAATTTCAAAATAAATATATTAGGGTTTTACAAAACTATTCCAAAAATATAATAACTGGTAATGAATTAGATAATAGCATAAATGTAACAAAACATAATTTAGAAGATAAAATAGCTTTTGAATTAAAAGATACGTTAAAAATATTAGGATTTAAAACAAAACAAATAGATTATGCAATTTCTACAATAAAACCTAATGAAAATTTTGAATTACTTGTAGAAGAAGCGATTAAAATAATTTCAAATGCAAGAGAATTTAGAAATCAGACCTAAAAATTTTAATGAATTTATTGGTCAAAATAAAATTTTACAAACGTTAAAAGTTTTAATACATTCAGCAGAAAAAAGAAAACAATCATTAGATCATATTTTGTTATATGGCCCGCCTGGCTTAGGTAAAACAACACTAGCAAAAATAATTTCAGCAGAATTTAATAAACCTATTAAATTTGTTCAAGGCTCATTAATCGAAAAAAAATCAGATATTTTAACAATTTTTGCTTCTATTCAAAAAGATAATATTATTTTTATTGATGAAATTCATTCAATAAATAAAAACATTGAAGAATTATTTTACACTGCTATGGAAGAAAATGTTATTGATGTTCAAATAGGTCCTGAAGGCGAAGCTAAAATTATGAGAATGAAATTGCCTTCTTTTACAATTTTTGGGGCTACAACAAAATTCGATAGAATATCTCAGCCACTTAAAGATCGTTTTGGGTATGTAGGAAAATTAAATTTTTACAATAAAAACGAAATGATAAAAATTTTTGAAAATGCAATTAATAAATTAAATTTAAAAATTGACTCTTCGTTAATAGAATATTTGGTGAGCTTTGCAAATAATACACCAAGAATAGCTATAAACATCATTAAAAGAATTAGAGATTTTTCTATTTATGAAAACATTAAAATAATTGAAAAAGATTTAATTGACAAAACTTTAGAAAGTATTGGGATATATATGCATGGCTTAAGTAATATGCATCTTGAATACATAAAATTACTTTCTAATATTTTTAGAGATAAATCAACTTCCTTAAATGTTATATCTGGTATTTTAAAAGAATCTAAAGAAAACATCATAAATAATATTGAACCAAAATTACTAGAATTAAATTTAATTGAAAAAACAAGTAAAGGAAGAAAAATTACTCATAAAGGCAAAGATTATCTTAAAAGTATAAAAACGGAAACTAATTAACGTAAAATATGGTTATTATATAATTTATATAACATTATTTTTAATTTTTATATTATAATTTAAAATTAAATTATGTTTAAAACTTTTATTAAGAATATTTTTAGAGCGAAAAATTGAAAAAGATGATTAATTCTCTTTTTCACTTTTTCTTTTGCGATAATTTCAATATCTTTTGGCTCAAAATATTACATTTCCCAAAATATTAATAAATCTATTGAATATGGTGGAGGTGCTGAAGTTTTAATTCAAGTCACTGATTCTGAAAAAAGTGAAACAAATAAAATTGATGATGCCAAACTTAAAAGAATTGATAAAGCTACTTTTGAACGTCTATCAGGTAGTGCAGGTTTGAATGGAACAAGAGTTTCTAATGAAGGTGATGGTAAGATTAGAGTTTCTAGAAGTGGAATTGAAACTAATGAACAATTAAACTTATTTATTAATGAAATTGTTTCCAAACAAAGAATAATTTTAACTGATAATCAAGGTAATCCTATATTTAAAAATGGGAAATTTGATAATAGCATTAAAATTGACTTTTCAAATAAAAATGAAATTGAAGAACTTGATGAAGCTATATATGTTCCACCTTTTAAACAAGGATCAGCGCAAGATCAGCTGGATTCTAATGGTCAGCAACAAATTAAAATTGAATTAGCTGATAAAAATGCACAAAGAGAATGATCTAAAGCAACCGAATATATTTTGGGTTTAACAAACAACAACGTTATTTTAATTTGACAAAATTATAAAGAATATTTATTAAAAGCATTTAATGAATTCCCGGATGAATGACAAAATGCTAATTTTAAACCATTAAATTTTGCATATGTTGGTGAGAAAAGTGAAATTGAATTCAAACCAAACGCAGAAAATAGAAACACACCTTTAATTCCTACATTAAAAACTCATCAATTTGATGCAAAAAAATATTTAATTTCATCGGCGCAAGTAAATAGCATTCTTTCAGATTCTTCTTTTGTAATCCAAGGAAATTTTAAAGCACCAGAAGCAAAGCAATTAGCTTCAAATATTAATTTTGGAATTGATGATTATTCACTTAGATTTTTATCTTCTTCATTTGTAGAAAAAGAGTTGGGTGATAATTCGTTTAATCTAGCTTTAATAGCGGGAATGATTTCAATTATCATCATTGCTATTTTTATGATTGTTAATTATGGATTGCTTGGTGTATTAACAACTATTTCACTGAGTTTATATATATTTTTAACCTTGTTATTTTTTACAGTTGTAAGAGGAGAATATTCACCTTCTTCAATAGCTGCGCTAATTATAGGGGTAGGGATGTCGGTTGATGCAAATATTATTTCATTTGAAAGGTTTAAAAAAGAAATTTTTAATAAATCTAGTATAGTCAAGGCTAATGCGCAATCGAATAAGTTTTCATTTTTTACAATAATTGATTCAAATATTACAACTTTATTAGTTGCAATTGTTTTATTTTTCTTTGGTACAAAAGAAATTAAAGCATTTTCAATTACTTTGATGTTTTCAATTTTATTTACATTGTTAATGATGTTGTTCTTTACAAGATTTTTATCTAATTTATTATTAAAAACAGGTGTTTTTGAAAAAAAACTTTGATTATTAGGAATAAATAGTAAGTACATTGAAAAATACTCTAAAGGTTATATAAGTTATTGAGAAAGGCCAAACTATAATAGCAAAATTAAATACTATAGTTATGGGATTATTGCTTTTATAGCTATCGCTTTAATAACTTTTGTCGTTTTTTGAATAATAAACAAAAAAATTTCAGCTGGTTTTCAATTATCATTAGAATTTAGTGGTGGAACTAACATTTCTATTAGTGCTAACAATTTAGATCAAGGTGGAATAACACTTGATAAAGCTAATGAAATTAAACAATTTTTAATAAATGAAAAATTAATTGATAATGTTAATGATATTTATGTAAATAAATCTGACAGTATAAATGATTTTTATAATGTTACAATTAAAACACAAAAAGATATTACTAATGATTTAAATTTAATAAATGATAAATTAATTAATCAATTTAGTAATATTAAAACCACTAACTATAGTATTTCGTCAATTGAAGCACAAAATTTAACAAATAATGCAATTATTTCAATTGTTATTGCGTTGTTTATTGTTTCTTTATATATTTTAATTAGAATGAAATGAACTTTTTCAATTGCAGCTATATTTTCATTAACTTTAAATGTGATAATAGTTATTTTATTCTTCGCTATAACAAGACTTACTATTTCTCCGATATTTATTGCAGGAATTCTTTCAGTTATTGGTTATTCAGTCAATGATACAATAGTTGTATTTGATCGTATTAAAGAGTTGTTGAAAAGAAATGAGTATAAAAAATATCATACTAAAGATGATCTTAAAAAAATTGTAACAACTACTATAAAAGAAACAATAAAAAGGTCTGTTTATACTTCTTTAACTACAGTAATCATTATTGTTATTTTGATGTTTTTCAAAGATTCAACAAACATTTTCTTTAATGTTTCACTTTTTGTTGGTATTGTATTTGGAACATTTTCATCATTGTTTATCGCAACAAATGTTTGATTATTTTTTGAAACTTTAAGAAATAAATGAAAAAAATCTAGAATTGATAACAAATATTGAAATGTTCAAAAAATTAATGAGCAAACTTTTATTAATATTAACGATTTTAAAGATTAAATCCAAAGGAATAAAAAATGTATTTTAAAGTTAAAGGTACTCGTGATTTTTTTAAAGCGGATGCAATACTTTTTGAAAAAATAAAAAATATTTTTTTTAAAAAAGCGAATATTTATAATTCAAGTTTAATTGAAACTCCTATTTTTGAATATTATAATCTTTTTTCTCGTACATCAGGTGAGCAATCAGATATTGTTAATAAAGAAATGTATAGTTTTAAAGATAAAGGTGATAGACTCATAGCTCTTCGCCCAGAAGGAACAGCCCCAGTAGCAAGAGCTATTATTGAAAATAAATTGTATTTAACTAATCAAAAATTTCATTATTTTGGTCCACAATTTCGTTATGAAAGGCCGCAAAAAGGAAGATTTAGACAATTTTATCAAGCTGGAATTGAATTTTTATCCCCAAAAAATATTTATTTAGATTTTGAAGTTTTACATTTTGCAGTTAATTTTTTAAAAGATTTAAAAATTGATGGTTATACGCTAAAAATAAATTACTTAGGTTCTAAAGAAGAAAAGCTTTTATATATAAATATTTTAAAAAAATATTTCACTAATTTTAAAGATCAATTATCCGATATTTCTTTAGAAAGAATTGAAAAAAATCCACTTAGAATATTAGATGATAAAGTAGAACAAGATAAAGAATTTGTAAAAAATGCACCTAAAATTATTGAGGTTTTAAGTGATGAATCGAAAGATTATTTTAATAAATTAACTAATTTATTGAAAGAAAATAACATTAAATTTGAAATAGATTATTCACTTGTTCGCGGCCTTGATTATTACAATGATCTTGTTTTTGAATTTGTTTCTCAATCAAAAGCATTAGGAACAAAAACCACACTAATTGGTGGCGGTAGATATAATCATTTATTTCAAGAACTTGGTGGCCCTGAAATTTCTGCCATTGGTTTTGCAATTGGAATTGATCGAATTTTAGAAATAATTAAATACAATTCAAATATTTTAATCAATGAATATATTGATTATTATGTGGGTATAATAAACGAAAATGAATATGAATTACTTTTAAAAGTTATAAATAAGTTAAGAGATTTAAATTATAAAGTAGAATTTAATAAGAAAAATTTAAGTCCTAAAAAAATATTTGAACAAGCTAAAAAAAATAATGCAAAAAATATAATATTTATTGAAAAAAATCAAAATTCCTTTGAATTCACAGTAAAAAATCTAATTAATGGCAAAAAAGAAGTTTTCACATTAGAAAAAATAAATTAAAATAGGTGGAATGATGAAAAAAATTAATAACAATCAATTACGTTTGGAAGATACTGGCAAAAAAGTTGTTTTATATGGATGAGTTCATAATTTAAGAAAATTTAAGAACTTAATTTTTTTAGATCTAAGAGATAGGTGAGGTATAACTCAAGTTGTTTTTAATCCTGAAATTTTAAAATTATCTTTAGCTAAAGAATATGTAATCAAAGTAGAAGGTATAGTAACTGAGAGAAAAAGTTATAACAATAATATCGATACAGGACAAATAGAAATAATAGCTGAAAAAATTGATATTTTTTCAAAAGCTAAAGAACTTCCATTTGAAATTGACGATGATATTAATGTAGCTGAAGAAACTAGATTAAAATATCGTTTTTTAGATTTAAGAAGAAATAAAATCAAAAACAATATTATTTTCAAACATAATGTTTTTAAACACTTAAGAAATTTTTTAGATGAAAATGATTTTATTGATATTGAAACACCTATTTTATCCAAATCAACCCCTGAAGGGGCTAGAGATTTTTTAGTTCCAACTAGAAAAAAAGGCCAGTTTTTTGCTCTGCCTCAATCACCACAATTATTTAAACAAATATTAATGATTTCTGGTTTTGAAAAATATTATCAATTTGCAAAAGTATTTCGTGATGAAGATTTAAGAAAAGATCGCCAATTCGAATTTTATCAATTAGATTTAGAGTTGTCTTTTGTTGATGAAAAAGATATTCAAGATTTTATTGAAAAAATGATGAACTATTTATTTAATAAATTAGGTTTAAAAATAGATACACCTTTTATAAGAATTAATTATGATGATGCAATTGAAGAATATGGTAGTGATAAACCAGATTTGAGATTTGAAAATAAATTAATTAATGCTAACGAATTAAACGATAAAAATGAATTTTTATTTTCTCAAACTACAACAAAAGCATTATTTTTAGAAAATATTGAAATTACTAAACAAAATTTTAAACATCTAGATGAAATTGTAAGAAAAAATAAAGCTAATAGACTTTTATATTTAATTGTGCAAAATGGGCAAATTATCTCTAGTTCCTTTAAATTACAGTCCTTTTCAAAAATAAATCATTTTATTTTACAAAATAAATTTAAATCAGGTACTTTATTTATTATAAATGATGAATACGGCAATACTTGTCAAGGACTAGGTTCATTAAGAGTTGAATTAAATAATATGTTTGATTTAGTTGGTGAAAATAAAGATTTATATAAATTTGCTTGAATTGTTAATTGACCTATGTATGAATATGACGCTGTGACTAATAAATATAGCGCTGCACACCATCCATTTACTATGTTTCAAGAAGAGTCACTAAAATTTTATAAAGATAATCCAGCTTTAGCCAAAGCTAAAGCTTATGATTTAGTATTAAATGGATTTGAAATTGCTGGGGGTTCTATAAGAATTAATGATTCTGAAATTCAAAAATCAATGTTCGAAATTATAAATATGGATGAAAAAACAATTAATTCACAGTTTGGTTTCTTTTTAAAAGCTTTAGAATATGGCGTTCCCCCTCATGGCGGAATTGCTTTTGGTTTGGATCGTTTAATCATGATTTTAACTAATTCAGAATCTATAAGAGATGTTATTCCTTTCCCTGTTAATTCAAAAGGAGCTAATTTAATTATAGAATCCCCATCTGAAGTTACTGAAGAACAACTTGATGAATATTTTTTAGAAATCAAAAATTAAATAATTAAATTTTCAAAATAATTAATAGGAAAAATCTTTTTCCTATTTTTTTTTATTTTTTTGATTTATACATTCATATTTTCTATTAATAATTAACAGGAGGAAAAATGAAAAATCAAAAAATGCTTTCTTACATAGAAAAAAGAAATTTTGTAGCAAGTTTATATGTTATGCATAAAAAAATAAAATTTAGTCAATCTCTAGAATTAAATCTAGGAGAAAAAATTGGCAAAAGCACTCCACCATCTATGCTTAGAGATATAAAACAAGAATCTACATTTGAAAAAATTATAAAATTATTAGAACCTGAATATGTTTATGTTATTAAAAAAGAATTTATTGAAAATGATAAAAACTGATTTAAAGATCGTTGATCAAAAACAACATATTATAAAACAATGAATAAAGCTTTAGATAGATTTTTATTTTATTTATATGGTTAATGTTCCTATTGTAGTAAATAATCAAGAATTACAATCTGAAAAAAATATTGTTTTTAGTGATTCAGATTTTAAAAAAGAAATAATTTTTAAGTTTGATAATTTTAATAGTCATAAGAACTTTATTGAAATAAAAAGATATTTAAAATCAGATGCTTTTTCAATCAAAATCACCCATTTTACTAAATTAGAAAAATTTATAAAAATAAATATTTACATAAATGATCAATTAATTGAATATAAGGTTATAAATAAAATTCCTAATGATGGTTATGGAGTTTTTGTATTCCCTTTTTCACACTTAAAAAAAGAATTTTCAGAAATTAAAAATATAAAAATAATTGCTAGTGAAGTTGAATTAGATGATAAAAATCAGGAAATCTCAGACAACATAGTTATTCAAACTAATTTAACAAAAATAAAAAATTTTAACAAAATAGTTGAATTCGACGCTCATAAACCTATTGAGTTTAAAACTGTTAAAGTTATTAGAATAGAAAGTAATAATAAATTGTCAGAATATTATGAAAGTGAATATGAAAAAAAATATTACAATAATATTTATTTTTTTCCAAGAAAATTAATCAACGGTTTACATAATGAAGTTTTGTTTGATGTAGCAACAAATAATGATATTTATCCTAATGAAATTTTTGATAAAGATTTTGATTTAAAAGCTTTTAATTTAACTGATATTCCAATTGAAAATAATGAAAAATTAAAATTAAATTTTGAAAAAGTAAGCAATTACAACAATAATCTGGTTATAAACGGTAAAAAAATTATTGGACAAATTAAAATTGTAGATTTCACTTATTACGATATATTAAAACAAAAAACCATAAATGAAAATAATATTTATTCAAAAAATGGCTTTTTAATTCCGTATAATTTTCAAGGTTTGTTAAAATTAAAAAGCGAAATATTTTTAAATAATGAATTTAAAAATATTTTTTTAAATTATAGTCAAAAAATCGAAAAACCTTTTTTAGATAAAAATAATGGGATAGTAAAATTACATCTAACATCATACAAAAACAAAGAATTAAATGAAATAGATCATTATTTATTGGAGAATAAAAAATTAGATTTTATCTTAAATGATAATATTGATATCAATGGTTTAAAAACATTATATAAAAAAGAAGAATTTGAAGAAAATAGTGATGATAATGAGTAATTTTTTCAAAAAAATTAGTTCTTTTTTTAAATCTAAAAAAAATTTATTAATAATTTTTATATCTTTCTTTTTTGTCATTTCAGCTTCGAGTATTAGTTTTTATTTTTTTTATTGGAAACCAAGTGGTGAAATAAGCTCAAATAATAATAAAGATAATAAAAAACAATTAGATCCTAATAAATTAGATGATAAAAGTGAATTAATAAACAATATCTCAAATTATTCGGAAGATGAAATTTTTCCTGAAATAAATGAAAGATATTATTATGATTATATAGAAATTGAAAGCGGAAAAGGAATTTTAAATGAAAAATTTGTAACTTTTTTCGTAAAAGACATTATAAGAAGAAGAGGTGTTCAATTTGGAGATATAAAATTTGATTATAAAATATTTGACGATCAAAATTTAAAAGTAGAATTTGTCTGAATTTATGAAGATGAAAAAGTTTATAAAAATTATTATTTTCATATTGAACATAGTGTATAATTTTTTTTATGAAAAAAATTGTTTTTGATGAAATAAAAAAGCTAACTAGTAAAAAATTCGATGAAAATTCTCTGATTTCTAATTTAGATATCGATTCACTTGATTTATTACAATTGATTACTGAAATTGAAAATAAATTAAATATCTATATTTCAGATGAAGAATTACTAGAAATTAAAACTATTTCTGACGTAATTAAAATTTTAGAATCTAAAAAAAATAATTAAATTTATTAAGACTATCAAAAAAAAAGTTATAGCACATATAGATATTGATTCATTTTTTGTTTCAGCGGAAAGAAAATTAAATCCCAAATTAGAAAACAAACCAATTGTTATTGCATCTAAAAGAAAAAATGCAATTAGTATTTCATCATCATATGAAGTAAAAAAAATGAATATACCAACTGTTTATCCAGTGGAAATTTTATTAAAAAAATTCCCTGATTTAGTAGTTATTAATCCTCATATGAATTTATATTTAGATGAATCAGAAAATTTTTTTAATTTTTTAAAAAAAAATATAACTAAAAAAATTGAAAAATTTTCTATAGATGAATGTTTTTTAGATTTAACTAATTTTTCTAAAAAATTTTCATCAAAAAAAAATATGGCGCTTTTTATTCAGAACGAAATAAAAAAAAATTTAAATTTGCCAATTTCTATAGGAATTTCATACAATAAAATTTTAGCTAAACTTGCAACTAATTATGCTAAACCTTTTGGAATTAAAATTTTTGAAAAAGAAGATTTAGCTAATGAAATAAGTGGACTAGATATTAGTTCAATAAACGGAATTGGGAAAAAATATTTAATAAAATTAAATAATAATTCCATTTTTAAAATTAAAGATTTTATAATTTTTTGCAAAAACAATAAAAAACTAGATAAAAATTTATTTAACATTTGTAATAATTTTATTTCTAAAGGTGATGATAAAATTATCGAAGAAGAAAAAAATCCTAAAATAATTTCAAGACAATATACTTTAGAATATGAAGAAAATCAAAATAAAGAAAAACTTCTAAGTATACTTAAATTATTAACATTAGATATTAGCAACAAAATGCAAAAAAAATTAATGGCATCTAATACATTTTTTTTGAATTTATTGTTTTTTGATAACGAAGAAACAAGTAAAAAAATAAAATTTTCAACCAATATAAGGGATTTTGATTTTTTTTACAATAAAGTTTCAATTCTTTTTGAAGAAATTTGAAATAAAAAAAATATAAAAAGAATAACAGTAGGTTTTTTAAATCTTACTTCATTAAATAATCAAAAAGATTTGTTTGATTTAAATAATGATAGTGATAAAATTTCAAATATAATTAAATTAATTAATATAAAACTTAAAAATAAAAGTTTAACAACACTTAAAGATTTAAAAAACGTTAAAAATAAAAATAAATTATAATTTTTAAAACCCCAAGTTAAATAAAATTTTTAACTCGGGGTTTTAAAATGATTAATTTTTTATTTTTTTTCTTTTTTTAGAATTTGTAAAAATAATAACAATCTGAATTAAATATAAAACCATAGCGATAATCTGTACTATTAAAATATAAATAATAGATGCTGAAAAATTGCCAATTAAAAATCAGAAAATCTCTCATAAAAAGTTTATAAAAAATCCTAAAAAAAGCATACCAGATGATATTCCTATAACATTTCATTTATATATGCTTTTTATTGTTTGTGGTAAAAAAGCGAACGAAGTTCCACTTACTGCTAAAATAGAAAATAATAAACTCATTCATTCTTTTGCTTGTAAATCTTTAATCAAAGCAACTATATCAAAAACTGTCACACTTGATGAAAGCATAGTCGATAAAAATGTAAAAATAAAAAAGTTTTTCTTTTCCTTTCTATTTTTTAAAATAAAAATTATTGTTAGTTGTAATATTCAAAAAGATAAAATATTTGAAACAACTACATTAATTGCTTTTTCAACAAAAGTAGATCCAAAAATGCTTCATAAAACAATTGAAAAATATAAAATATAAAAACCTAATAAATTAATAGTGTTTATTTTATGTTTTCAAACTTTATATAATTGAGGTAAACCGAATAATATCGTCAAAATAGCAGCCATTCATCCAATTATTTGCGTCACTATTTCTGTTGCCATCATAAACCTACCTTTAAAATAATAATTATATACTTATTTTTAAGCAAAAAAAGCGTTTTTTTATATATTGTGCTAAAATTTAAAATAATAAAATTTAAGAAAGAAATTATAAATAAAAAAAATATGAATTATAAAAAAATATTATTAAAATTATCTGGTGAAAGTTTAGCTAATAAAAAAGAAAGTCTAGCAATTGATTATAATTTAATAAAAAATATTGCTCATCAATTAAAAAAAATAATTGAATTAAAGGTAAAAGTTGCAATAGTTGTTGGTGGCGGTAATTTTTGAAGAGGAGTTTCCGCTGAAAAAAATGGTTTAGGTAGAAATAGAGCTGATTATATTGGAATGTTGGCAACCGTAATGAATGGGTTAGCTTTACAATCAGTTTTCCAACAGGAAGGTTTAAATGCAAGAGTTCTTTCATCAATAAGTATTGATAAAAGAGTTTCAGAGTATTACATTAAAGAAAAAAGTGATAAATATTTAAAAAATAATGATATATTAATTTTTGTCGGCGGGACAGGACGTCCATTTTTTACAACTGATACAGCGGCAACTTTATATGCTTCAGAAATGAAAGTTGATGTTATCTTAGCTGGTAAAAATGGGGTTGATGGAGTTTATGATAAAGATCCTAATATTTTTTCTGATGCAAAGAGATATGATGTAATCTCATTTGATGAAGTAATAAGAAAAAATTTAAAAGTAATGGATTCAACTTCAATTTCAATGGCTAGAGATAATAATATCGATATTTTAGTTTTTGATATTAACGAAGATAATTCAATTTTAAAAGCAATAGAAGGAAAAATAAAACATACAAAGGTGACTAAATAATGGAATTAGAATTATATTTAATAGAAATAGAAGAAAAATCTATTAAAGTTTTTAAACATTTTGAAAAAGAATTAGCAAAAATTTCAACAGGTAGAGCAAATCCACAAATTGTATCATATATAAAAATAAATTATTATGATTCGATGACACCTATTGAACAACTAGCATCAATTTCTATTCCTCAACCTACACAAATTTTGATCAAACCATTTGATCAAAATATTGTAAAAGAAATTTATTCAACAATATTAACGCAAAATTTATCAGTTCAAACTGTTAATGAAGGTTCGCAAATAAGATTGACATTTCCACCTTTAACAACAGAAAGAAGAAAAGAACTTGTAAAAAGTTTATCTAAAATTATTGAAGATGCAAAAGTCGGAATTAGAGCAATCAGACAAGAAATAAATAAAAATATTAAAAAAGATGAAGAACTGAATGAAGATAGCGAAAAACAATATTTAAATAAAATTCAAGAATTAATAAATAAAAAAATAGATAAAATTAACGAAATTGCAGCAAACAAAGAAAAAGATTTAATGACAATTTAATGAAAAATTTTTTTTATAATTTAAATACAACAAGCAAAAGAATTATAATAGCATTAATAATTTTAGCTTTTTTTATCCCGATTTTTACACTTCCTTTTTATGGTGGATTTTTTGGGAAAATTATATTTTCTACATTTTGCATTTTGTTTTGTATATATGGAATTTTTGAAATAGTAAGGCATTTGGAAAAAAATAAAATCTTAGTATTTATATTTTCGTTTTTACCAATAATTATTTTTTTTGTTAAAAAAGATAATATCTTAGAATTTTCAAAAAATAGTCAAAGTTTCAAAAATTTTGTTCAATATTTAAAATTTGATTACATAGAATTTTTAACACTAATTTTATACACACTTTCAATTAATTTTTTATTTTTTATTTTCAAAAATAAAAATCAAATAAAAAAAATAAAATTATTTTTAATTTTAAATTTTGCTATTTTATTTATCCCTATATCTGCAAAATTTTTAATTTTAACCACACTTTATAAAACAGAATTAGCTTTTTTATTTATTTTTCTTTCAGCAATTAGTGATACTTTTGGTTATTTTGGCGGAAAATTTTTTGGTAATAAATTTATTAAACAAAAACTTGCTCCAAAAATTTCACCTAAAAAAACATGAGAAGGTTTTATTTTTTCATATTTAGGGAGTTTTAGTTTTATATTTTTTATTTTGTTTTTTAGCCCAATTTTTAATGATATCAATAATAAAAATATTTATATTTGAATTTTTGTTTTTATCCTTCCTATAATTTCTGTTGTGGGCGATCTTGCTTTTTCTTATATTAAAAGAAAATTAAAAATAAAAGATTTTTCAAATTTATTTAGTAATCATGGCGGCTTATTAGATCGCTTTGATTCAACATTATTCATATTTTTTGCTGCTAATATATTATTTATATTAATAGCATAAAAAGGAGAGAAATGAAAAAAAGTAAAAAACCCCAATATTTATTTGCGCTTGATTTAGATGGAACGGTTTTATCCAATTCAGCAACAGGGGAAATTCACCCCGAAACAATAGAAGCTATTAAATTAGCAAAAGAACAAGGGCATATAATTTGTATAGTAACTGGTCGTCCTTGAAGATCTAGCAAACCTATTTATGATTTATTAGAATTAGATACAGTAATTGGTAACTATAATGGAGCACATATCCACAATCCCAAAGATGAATTTTTTATCCCAAGAATTAAATATTTAAATTTAAATGAAATGTTATACATACTTGGTGATAAAAAAATTAAAAAAGAAATTTCTAACGTTGCAATCGAAGGTCCGGGTTGAGTTCAACTTAAAAAAAGAGATAGCGATATTGAAAAAGTTTTTGGATTTAATGAATTACCTAAATTTAAAGTAGGTTTAAATTTAAATAAAATACCTTTAAAACCAACAGGAATAGTATTTGATGTTAAACCAACAACTGATGTTTATGAATTAAAAACATATTTAGAATCTAAGTATGGTGATTTAGGAGAATTTTCTTCTTGATCAAAAGGGGAAGGGTTAACCCCGGTTTTTGATATTACATCTGTTGGGGTTAATAAAGCAAAAGTCATTTCTTTATTAATGAGATATTATCATATTGAAAGAGAAAATACAATTAGTATTGGTGATGGTTTTAATGATGTTACTATGTTTTCAGTCACAAATATAGCTGTCGCAATGGCTAATAGCGATGCTAGAGTTAAAAGAACAGCAACTGTCGTATTGAAAAAATCTAATAAAGATGGCGGTGTTGGTTATTATATTAAAAAGTTTTTAAAAGCCCCTGAAAAAGAAATAGCAAAAAGCTTAAAAATTAGACAAGCTAGAGATAATAAAGAAGCATCTATAACTTAAAATTATGACTATCAGTGAAAATGAGTTTTTAATAGGATGTGATGAAACGGGAGTTGGAGATTACTTTACTCCTGTTATTTTTACATGTGTTTTTTTAAATAAAAAACAAAGAAAAACTTTAAAAAATATCGGTATTAATGATTCAAAAAAATTAAGTTCTAGACAAATTAAAAATTTAGCTAGTGTTATTGAAAAAAATAGTTTTTATAAAACTGTTGCACTTAATCAAAATAACTATAATAAAATGATAGAAGCTAAAATTAATGCTAATGAAATTAAAATGATTTCATATTTAGAATTAATTGAAAAATTTTTCAATTCTTTTTATGAAGATATTAAAGATATAAACTTTAAAATAATAATTGATCAATTTTCAACTACAAACAGTATTGAACAATATATTAAAAAAATAATTCATAACAAAATAGTTAAACTAAAACATTTTAACCAATTTAATCTATTATTTTTTGAAATGAAAGCAGAATCAAAATATTTGGAAGTTGCATCAGCTTCTATTTTAGCTAGAAATGCTTTAATAAATTTAATGAATAAGCAAAATTCTAAGTGAAATGAAAATTTTCCTCTTGGAGCTTGAAATCCTATAATTGAAAATTTTGGTAAAAAATTTATTGAAAAAAATGGTTGAAATAATTTTTCAAAAATAGCTAAAATCCATTTTAAAAACACTGAAAAACTTAAGAAATGAAAGGAGAATGATGTCTAAATTAAATAAATTATCTGAGAAAAATTTTATTTTTTTCGGCTTAAACTATATTATTGGTTTTGGTTTTATAGTTACGATTGCTAGTATTATTTCAAAAGGAGCTTGGGGAATATTAATTTTTATTCTAACTTCATTTATTGCAATGATTGCCATGCTTTCTTATTCTAGAGGTGGACAAGCATATGGTAAAGAATTAGGTGGAGCATACGCTTATACTAAAAAAGCATTTCCTAAAAATAGATTTTTAATATTTTTTTCAGGATGAAATCAATTCGCACAAGTACCTTTATTTGCAGCATCTACACCACTTTTACTTTCAAATTTACTTAGTGATTTTGATAGTTCAAATCAATTTCTTTACCAAATACTTTCTATTAGTATTTTTGTAGTTATTACGCTTATTAGTTTATTAGGATTAAAAATTTCTAAATGATTTGTTTTTATAACAGGCTTTTTTAAATGATTAATTGTTTTTATAGGTTTTTTTATTATTATTTATTTAGCTTTTGGCAATTATAAATTTGCAAGCATTTTTGAATCAAATGATGAAATAACACCAGCAATTATTGCTTCTAGTATTTTATTTTTCTTTTATTCATTTGGGGGAATTGAAGGTTTAGCTGGCATTTCAAGTGATGTAAAAACAAAAAGATTTAAAACTTTATTATTCATTATTTTTATTTTAGTTTTTACTTTTTATTTTATTTTCTATTTAGTATTCCTTTTTCTTGATGTAGATAAAATTCAAATTGGGGATAATTCAATTTCATTTAGTAATTTAATGAAAAAAGTTTTTGGACTAACAGGGTCTATTTTATTTTTAATAGGTTCATTTTTTAGAAGTTTTTCTTCAACATTAAGTAGTGGAATTTATTATTCTAGAATTGTCGCTTCAATAGCAACAGATGGTTTTATACCAAGTATTTTAGAAAAGAAAAATAAAAATAATGAATATAAATTTGCAACTTATTTTGTAATTTTTGTTTCAATAATTTCGATGATAGTGTTAGGAATTATACCTTTTTATTTAAATTTAAAAGATCAATTTGCCACAATTATTGAAGCGGGAGTTATTGTTTTTTTCACTCAATATATTTTTTCTATTATTTCAATTTTAGTTATTAGTATTAAAACAAAAGAAATTAAAATTTTTATTTTAGAAAAAATTCTTTATGTTATAGGGGTGATTTTAATATTTTTAGTTATATTAATCAATATTTTTCCTTTTATAGTAAACGAGCCTTTTAAAGCTGATTCTATTTTAAAACTCGTTAGTTACTTTGCTGTTATGGCTCTAGGTTTTATTTTTTGACATGCAACTTATTTATACAATAAAAAAAGAAACAAAAGAAAAAATAATTCAATAGTTAATTTTTAAAATGTTATATTCAGATATCGATCCTACTTTTAAAAAATTTTGTCAAGAAATAGACTTTGAAATAACTGAAGAGTTTCAAAAAATTCAAATTACAAAAGTAACTAATGAGAAAAATATTTTTTATATTTATTTAAAAATTAATCAAATTTTAGATATTACAAGTTTCAAAAAATTTTATTATAAAATTAAGCAACACCAAAATCTCCAATTTGAAATAATTATTGAATATTTTGATGATTCAAAAAAAGAGTTAATAATTAAAGATTATTTTGAATTTGCTTATCTTTTAATTAGTGAAAAAGAATTTAATTTTCTAGAAAATAAAAAATTCAAACTAATTGAAAATGACTTTTATATATTTTTTGAAAATTTCATTGAAGAAGAAAAATTTAATTCAAATAAAGAACAAGTTTTATCTTTTTTAATTAATTGAGGTTTTAAAAATATAAATATTCAAACAAAAATTAATAAAAAAATTAATTTAATCAAAGCTAATGAAAAAGAATTGATAAAAAAACAAGAAAAAGAATTAGAATTAAGAAGTTTACAAAATAAAGAAGATAATAAAGAAACTAATGTTAAATATAATTTCACAAAATTTAATAAATATAATTTTTATGTTGAATTAGAGATTGAAGATATTTACATCACAGATGAAATAAATATTTCTACTAAAGGGGAAATATTTAAAATTGAAACAAAAGAAACAAAATCTGGATTATGAATCACTAATTTATCAATTACTAATTATATAGAGGCTATTAAAATAAAAACTTTTTCTCGTACAACAACAGAAAAAGATAATATTAAAAACTTTAAAATTGGTAATTATATAGCTGTTCAAGGAATTCTTGAAAATGATACATTTATGAATGGGAAAATCATAAATGCTAAAAATTTAACAATTTTAAATATTGATAATAATCTTGTAAAAGATGAAGAAAAAAATAAAAGAATAGAAATATTTGCCAAAACCAACATGTCAACTATGGATGGACTTGCAAGTATTGATGAATATGTAAAAAGAGCAAATGATTTAAATCACAAAGCGTTCGGAATTGCTGATTTAAATTCAGTTCAAAGCTTTCCAAAATTTTACGAAATAACTAAAAAAAACAATTTAAAAGCAATATATGGATGTTCGTTTAATGCAATAAACAGCAATATTAGACCTATTATTAATGCTGGTGAACAAGAATTATCAACAGCCAAATATATTATTTTCGATCTTGAAACAACTGGTCTTAGTAGTAAATATGATGAAATAATTGAATTTGGAGCAGTAGTAATTGAAAATAAAAAAATAATCGAAACTATTCAATTTTTTATTAAACCTACAAACCCTATTCCTGAGCATATTGTAAAACTTACAAATATAACTAATGAAGATGTACATGATGCAATATCACAAAAAGAAGGAATAATAAAAATAAGAGAAATTTTAAGTCAAGGTATAGCAATAGCGCATAATGCTTTTGAATTTGATATTAATGTTGTAAATGAAAAAATAAGTTTTTTTAATCTTGAACCTTTAAATTCTCCGGTAATTGACACCTTGGTTTTAGATCATATTTTAAATCCTGAAAGAAAAAAACATGGTTTGAAATTTATAGCTAAAAAATTAAATATATTTTTCGATACAACTTCTCACCATAGAGCAGATTATGATGCTAATGTTTTATCTAAAATATGATCAATTTTTTTAGATCAATTAGAAAATAAAAATATTAAAAATGCTAAAGATTTAGAAAAACTAACTAATAATAGTGTTTATGCAAATTATTCAAGAAATAATAGGAATGAAATAGCAATTTATGCTAAAAATCAAAAAGGTTTAAAAGAATTATTTAAACTAATTTCTTTAGCATCAATTGATAATTTTTATGGTGGCCCAAAACTTTTTATTGATAAAATTGAAAAATCAGATAACTTATTTATAGCTTCAGCTACAATAAATTCTAGAATTATCAATAAAATGATTTATGGAACTAGTCAATCATTGATCGAGGAAATTAAATATTATGATGTTATTTTAGTACCCTCACCTAGAGCTTTTAGTCATTTAATTAGAAGAAATGTTATTACATTGGAAAATGTTAAAAAAGCTTTAAAAGAATTAATTATTGAAGCTAAAAAACAAAATAAACTTGTGATAGCAACTTCTGATTGTAAATATATTGATAAAAAAGATAAAATTTTTCATGATATATATATAAACGCCAAAGGCTTGGGAGGAGTTAGACATTATTTATTCGAGTTTGATGATATAAATCCTGATTATCCTTTACAAAATTATTTAACTACTTCTGAAATGTATGAAGAGTTTAAATTTATTGGTGATATTAAAATAGTTGAAGAAATAGTAACTACAAACTCAAATTATTTTGCAAGTCAAATTGAAAAAATTGAAGTAATTAAAAAAGATTTATTTGCACCTAATTTTGATAATTCCAAAGAAAAATTAAAAGAATTAGTATATAAAACAGCTAAAAACATTTATGGTGAAAATTTACCTGAAATAGTTTCTAAACGTTTAGAAAAAGAGCTTATCCCTATTTTAGAACATGGTTTTCATGTTGTTTATTGAATAAGTCACAAGTTGGTATCCAAAGCGAAAAAAGATGGCAGAATAGTAGGTTCAAGAGGTTCGGTAGGTTCTTCATTAGTTGCTACAATGGCTGGAATTACTGAAGTCAATCCTCTTATTCCTCATTATATTTGTAAAAAATGTAAATTTTCAAAATTTTTTGATGATGAAAAATATTTATCTGGTTTTGATCTACCTGATAAAATTTGCGAAAATTGTAAAATTCCTTTAACCAAAGAAGGGCAAACAATTTTATTTGAAACTTTTTTAGGTTTTAATGCAGATAAAATCCCTGATATTGATTTAAATTTTTCTGGTGAATATCAACCTATTTTACAAAATGAAGTTAAAAAAATGTTTGGTGAAAATAAAAGTTTTAAAGCAGGAACTGTACTCGCTAATAAAGAAAAAACTATTTTTGGCTACATTAAAACATTTTTAAAAGATAATAATAAAACTTTATCATTTGAATTTATGGACTTTTTGGCTAAAAAAGCTTCTGGAACTAAAAGAACATCAGGACAGCACCCTGGAGGAGTTATAATTATTCCTAAAGAATTTGAAATTGAAGATTTTAGCCCAATTAATTATCCGGCTAATGATGTAACTTCAAGCTGAAAAACAACACATTTTGATTATGATGCGCTTCATGATAACTTGCTAAAATTAGATATTTTAGGCCATGATGATCCTAGTGCGATTGAAATGTTAGAAAAAATTACTAATATAAATTCTAGCGATATTCCAACATCAGATCCTAAGATTATTAGCTTATTTTCTTCAACTGAATCATTAGGTATAAAGCCAGAAGATATTTTTGGTGAAACAACGGGAGCGATGGGAATTCCTGAATTTGGAACCTCATTTGTTAGAGGGATGCTTAAAAGTGCAAAAGTTAATAATTTTGCTGATTTAGTTGCAATTTCTGGACTTTCACATGGAACTGATGTATGGACTAATAATGCTGATAAATTAATCAAAGATTTAAAACTTTCATTTAGAGATATTGTTTCTTGTCGTGATGATATTATGGTATTTTTAATTCAAAAAGGACTAGAACCTTATTTAGCTTTTAAAATAACTGAAAATGTTAGAAAAGGCAAATCTATCACTCAGGAAGAAGAAAAACTTTTAAAAGCTAAAAATATTCCTGATTGATACATTGAATCAATCAAAAAAATTAAATATTTATTTCCTAAAGCTCACGCTGTTGCATATGTAATGATGGCTTGAAAAATTGCTTATTTCAAACTTTATCATCCACTAGAATATTATGCAACTTATTTTACTACAAGAGCTGATGTAATTGATATTAATACCTTAATAGCTGGTGAAAATTTTATTGCTGAAAAAATCAAAGAATTAAATTATAAAAAAAATAATACACAAACTGAAAAGCTAGAAGCGAAAGAAAAAGAACTAATTCCTATTTTATTAATAGCAAAAGAAATGTATGCTCGTGGTTATAAAGTTGAAAATGTAAACTTAAGAAATTCAAAAGCTAAAACTTGAATTATTAATCACCAAAATAAATCACTGATTCCACCTTTTATTTCGATTGATGGACTTGGAGAAGTTGTTGCAACTAACATTGAAAAAGAAAGGGAATTAAAATTCTTTAGTTCCATTGAAGATTTAAAAAACAGAGTTTCACTAAATAAAACATTGGTAGAAAAAATGAAGGATATGAAAATTTTAGATGATTTACAAATAAGTGATCAATTTTCATTATTTTAAAATAAAAAATTAAATTTAATATATAATGTAAGTAATTTTATTAAATTATTTTTAGGATAAAAGGTTGCGAAAGCAGCCTTTTATTATCTTAATTTAATTTTTTATTGGATATATTAACTAAATAAAATAAAAAGGAGAAAAAATGAATAACAAAAAAACACTATATAAAATTTTTCAAGAAATTTTTAATTCTAAAAAAATCGAAGATACGGAAATTGTTGCTATTTTAAAAGATACTGTTAAAAAATTTATCGAAAAAGAAATTGATCCCGATGTTGATATTGATTTAGTTATAGATTTAACAAATAATGATTGAAAATTTATTAACAAAAATTATAAAATTATTTCAGATGAAGATTATAAAGAACTATTGGAAGAAGAGAAAATTTCTTTCACCACAATTTCTATTGCTAATAGTAAAAATATTAAAAAAATTACTGATGATGGTGAAGAAAGAAGTTTAAAAATAGATGATGTTATTACTATGGAATGTGACATTAAAGACTTTATCCCAAAAGATAAATTAAAGATAATTCACCAAAGTTTAATTCAAAAAGTTAATGAAATTTCAAGGCAAAAAATATTTTTAAAATATTCACAACTTAAAGGTAGTGTTGTAAAAGCTAAATTCATTTCACATAATAAAGCGGGAAAAAACTATGAATTAGTAGATGAAAATATTAGCGCTTTTATGCCTAAATATTTATCTTCAAATAAAACATATGATATTAATAGTATTAATAACGAAGAAGATGTTTATATTTATGATGTTCATGAAATATCTAAACGTAGTCAAATTATTATTTCTGACATATCTAATAAAATATTATTCGAAATTTTAAATAAAGAAATTCCTGAAATTGTTGTTGGAAAAGTTAAAATTGAAAACATATCAAGAAGAGCTAATGAAAAAAGAGCTAAAATTGCTATCTCTTCACTTGAAGAAAATGGAACTGAAAATGTTTTAGGTTCATTAATTGGGATTGATGGCAACAGAATAGAAAATATTTCTAATTATTTAGATAATGAAAAAATTGATATTGTTCTATTTTCAAAAAACAAAGAAAAATTTATTATCAATTCATTAGCTCCTTCCAAAGTTATTTCAATAATTTCGGAAAAAGATAAAAAAAATAAATATAAAGTTGTAGTGCCAAATTCTCAACATACATTAGCTATTGGGAAAAAAGGAATTAATGTTATATTAGCGGGAGAGCTTGTAAATAGTAAACTTGATATTATTTCATATAGTCAAGCAATAAATGAATTTGGTGAAAACAATATTATATGAAATGGTAATATCAAAGATAAAGAAGAATTAGAACAACTTGAAAATAGCATTAAAACTAAAGCAGAATTTAATAATAAAAATAATAACAACTATAAAAATAGATCTAATAAAGCATTTGCATCATTTTTAATGGAAGAATTTGATAAAGAAATTGAACAATTTAATGAAGATTTTAAATTTAATAGTGATTTTTCATACGGTTTTGATGATAATGAATTAAATTTAGACGATCCTGAGATGGATGAACTAGAACAAGTTGAAGAACAAATCAATGAAAATGAAACAGATTCATTAGAAGTTAAAAAAGAAAATTTCACCGAAGATGACATTAATCAAATTAAAAAAGAAATTAAAAACTATAAATATGATAATGATTTAAATGAATTTGCAGGAGTTAAAGAAATTGATATTAAATGAGATGATGATGAATGAGGAGAAGAATAACTTTTGAAATTAAAATATAATCGTAAATGTATTGTTACAAATCAAATTTTACCTGTTGAAAATTTATTGAGATTTTCAATAAATAAAGAAAAAAAAATAAGTGTTGATTTTAACAAAAAACTTCTAGGTAGAGGCGCTTATGTTGAAAACAAAAAAGAAGTTATTGAGCTTTTATTTAAAAAAAAATTATTAAACAAAGCTTTTAAAAATAATTTTACCAAAGAAGAATATCAAAATTTAATGGAGGAAATAATAAAACATGGCTAAAAATAATAATAAAAAAAAGAGTAATTTAGAAACTATTAAGAATCAATTTACAAGTGCAAAAATCGAACTAAAAAACGGTGTTTTCAATTTTACAGGAGCAATGTCAATTGCTGATTTTGCCGAAAAAATCAATAAAGATGCAAAAGAAATAATTATGATTTTTTTCAAAAAAGGAAAAATGTATAGTTTAAATTACATCCTTAATGAAGAAGAAATAGCTGAATTATGTATTCATTATAATTATGATTTTCAAAAACATACTGAACTTAATGCTTCTAATTTTATGGAAGAATTAAAAATAGAAGATGATGAAGAAGAATTGGAAAAAAGACCACCTATTATCACAATAATGGGTCATGTTGATCATGGTAAAACAACTTTATTAGATAAAATAAGACAAACAAGTGTAGTTCAAACTGAATCTGGAGGAATTACTCAACATACAGGTGCATATCAAATTGTTTATGATAAAAGAAAAATAACTTTTTTAGATACACCAGGACATGCTGCATTTGCTGAAATGAGAGCTAGAGGTTCTAAAATTACAGATATTATCGTTTTAGTGGTGGCTGCAGATGATGGAGTTATGCCTCAAACTGTTGAAGCTATTAATCATGCTAAAAATTCAGGCGCTCCAATTATTGTATTTATCAACAAAATTGATAAACCTATTAAAGATATAGAAAAAATTAAAGCTGAACTATCACAACATAATATTATGAGTGAAGAATGAGGTGGCGATAATATTTTTGTTCAAGGATCAGGACTGACAGGTAAAGGGATAAATGAATTATTTGAAGCTATTAATTTACAAGCTGATATTTTAGATTTAAAAGCTAATAAAAATCGTGAAGCAATTGGAGTTGTTATTGAATCTAAAATTGAAAAAGGTAGAGGAACTGTGGCTAGTTTAATTGTTCAACACGGAACATTAAATAAAGGTGATTTTATTGTTGCTGGTTCTAAATATGGAAGAATAAAAACCTTAGAAGATTCAAATGGAAAATCACTAAAAAAAGCAAAACCTGGAACACCTGTTTTAATTACAGGATTAAATCATGTTCCTTTAGCGGGAGATAAATTTTTTGCATTTGAAAATGAAAAATTTGCTAAAAATTTAGCTAAAGATAAAGCTATTTTTGATAAAGAAATCTCATTGAGAGAGAGAAAAATAATTGTTAATAATGAAGGAGAAAAAATTTTAAACTTTATTATTAAAGGTGATGTTTATGGAACAACTGAAGCAATTAAAAATTCATTAGAAAAATTAAAAAATGATGAAGCACAAGTGCAAGTTGTACATCACGGGGTGGGTGAAATCAATGAAAATGATATTTTATTAGCTAAAACATCAAATTCAATTATTTATAGTTTTAAATTAAATATTAATGCGGGAATTAAAGAATTAGCTAATGATGCAAAAGTAGAAATTAAGCAATTTGATGTAATTTATAAAATTATTGAAGATGTACAAAATCAATTAGATGCTCTAAAACCTCCTAAATTTGAAGAAAAAATTATTGGTGAAGCTTTAATTTTAAAAATATTCTATTATTCCAAAGTAGGTAATATTGCAGGATGTAAATTATTAACTGGTAAATTTAAAGCTAGAACAAAAATTAAAGTTATTAGAAAAAATAAAGTTATTCATATTGGTGAATTAGACTCTTTAAGAAGAACAACTGATGATGTTAAAGAGGTTTTAGCTGGTAATGAATTTGGATGTCATATATACAAATTTAATGATATTGAAGTAGATGATACACTTATTGCTTTTGAACAAGTGGAGATAAAAGATTAATGGCTAGTGTAACAAATAAGAAAAAAGAAAATCATTTTTTAATTACAATATCTGAAATTTTGCAATACGACCTAGAACATTCAGACGTTATTGATGTTAATGTAACTGAAGTTAAATTATCAAAAGATGGCTCATTTTTAAAAGTTTATTTAACTTTTTTAAAACGAGAGAAAAAAGGACTTTTAGCAATTGAAAATGCTAAAGGTTTTATCAAAAGATTATTAGCACAAAAAAGCAATGTTAGAAGAGTTCCAGAATTGCAGTTTTTTATTGATGATGTACCTGAACAAGCTAATAAAATTGAAAAAATTTTAGATCAAATAAAAGAAAAGCCTCAATCCTAAAGTCAAATTCATCCCTTTATAATTTTATTGTTTTTAATTATAAAGTGTTGCATTTATTTTTGTACTTTGGGATTTATGTATAACATTAGTTTAAGTTTTTTAATAAATTTAGCAAAGGAAGGATTTGATGTTGAAATATTTTAAAAAAAATTTCAAATCAACATTTTTAATTGTTTTATTTAGCATATTGAATTACATGATTCTCACAGGAATTTCATTTTTAATTGCAGATTTAGTTAATGATATTTCTAATAGAGAAAAATTTAAAATTTATTTTATTGTTATTTTTCTTCTAATATTTTTTTCAATAATTTTTAATTTACTATCAAATTTAATAAAAAACAATTTTATTACCAAAGTTAATATGGATATATCAAACAATACTTTAAAAAATGCTTCAATTCAAAATTTAAGTGAAATTGAAGAAAATAAAGGTAAATATATATATTGAATTTCAGAAAGAAGAGATGAAATAGTAAGGTATTGTTTTAATTGAGGAATTTTTGCATTTGAACAAATTACACTTTCTATTTTCAGTATAATAATTAGTTTTGTGATAAGTTGAAAAATAGCTTTATTTATCGTTTCTTTTTTAATTATAAATTTTGTTATATCATATTTCACAACAATTAAAGCTGGGAAAATGGAAGAAAAATTCTTTAATATTTATGAAAAACAAAACAATTCATGAATTAAAAATTTTGATAGTTTTATTTTTTATTGACAAATAGGAATTGAAAAGGCATTTTTAAAAAGTATGATTTTTTAATAAAAAAAATGGAATTAAATTTTAAAAAAAATAAATTAAAAGTTATTTTATTAGAAATATTTAACTCATCTATAACAATTTTATTTAATTTTTTAATTTTATTAATAACATTAATTTTTATAATCAATAAAATTGAAAAAATAGGAATTATTTTCGTTATTCCTAGTTTAATTTTTATGACAATTCAAGGAATAAGAATTGCAACAATTTCATATCAAAAGTATCTTGCGCATAGAAAATTTTTAAAAAATATCCTTCATTTTAAAAAAAGAAAAATTTGTTCAAATCAAAGTATTGATATTGAATGAATACAAGTTAAAAATTTAAATTATTCTATTGATAAAAAAGATATTTTTAAAAATATCAATTTAACTTTTGAAAAAGGGAAAAAATACGCAATCATCGGTTCATCTGGAACAGGTAAATCCACATTAATAAAAATATTGACTAAACAAATACAATCCGAAAAATTTAATATTTTTTTTAATGATATAAAAATAAACGATATTGATAATTGTATTTTGAATAATTCATTTGGTTATCTCGAACATAAAAATTCATTTTTTAATTCTAGTATATATGAAAATATCACGCTTTGGGAAAATATAGAAACTAAAAAAGTTTTAAATTCTTTAGAAAAAACTAATATTTTTTTAGACGAAACAACACTATTAAAAGAAAATAATAATTTATCATCAGGTGAAAAACAAAGAATAAATTTAGCAAGATTTTTTTTAAATAAAAAAAATATTTTAATTTTAGACGAAGCATTTTCTCAGGTAGATCGAGAAAATTTAAAAATAATTTGAAAAAAAATCAATGAGAATAAAGATTTGCTTTTAATAAATGTAACGCATCATATAAATGAATTTGAAAAATACGATGAAATAATTAATTTGGAGGAAATAAATGAAATTAATATTTAGACATAATAAATTTAAATTATTTATTTTTCAAATTAGTGTTATTTTAATGACGATTTTACCTATTATAATCTTATATTTAGAATCATTATTTATTAACTATGTAATTGATAAAACAGGTGTAAATGATAAAGATGCAATTATAAAAATTTTAATTATTTCAGCTATTTTAATTATTTTTTATATATTTAATTTAATATTCAATTATTTTTATTATAGATTAACGCTATTTCAAATGTTATTTGTTTATAAAATAATAATAAAAGATTTAGTCAATCAAATTTCTGATTCTAAAAATTTAGAAACCATGAAATTCAATCAAAATATTTTTATTGAAAAAACAATAAATGAAGGTAATCAATATTACAATCTAAATTATATAGCATGAATGGAAATGCTTGCTAATTCATTAGTTATTTTTACGGTGTTAATTTATTGAGGAGTGACAAATTATTATATTTTAATTATTTTGTTATTTATAATTTTTTTATATTTAGTTTTTAATTTTATTTTTCAGAAAAAAAATACTAATTATTTAAACAAATTCAAGAATAAATATAATATTTTGTTAAATTCTATTAATAATTTTTTTGATAATTTTCATACTTTGTATTTTTCAAATAAAACAGATTTATTATTTGAAAAAAATAAAAAAATAATAAATAAAACATTTAATTTAGAACGTAAAAAAAAGAATTGATCATTTTTTACTGATTATTCACAAAATATAATTTTTTTATTTTTTCAAAATTTAACAATTATACTTATGGTTTATTTTTATTTAGAAAATATTTTCGATATTTCTATTGGTACTATTTTTTTATTTCACTATTCAATAGGTAAATTTAAGGACAGTATTGAAAATACTTTTGAAAATTTTAAAAATGTATTATCAACTAGAAATCTTGTTAATTCATTTAACTTAAGTTTAGAAAAAGATTTAAATACAAAAAGCATTGATGAAATAAATAAAATTGAACTTAAAAATATTAATTTAAAATTTAATGATAAAAATATTTTTACAAATTTAAATTTAAAATTTGAAAAAGGTAAAAAATATGCAATAGTTGGAAAATCAGGAAGTGGTAAAAGTACATTATTTAAATTATTAACATCTAAAATAAATAATTATGAAGGCGATATATTTATCAGTGATACCAACATAAAAAATATTAATAATTTGAATTTAAGAAAAAAAATAACTATTTTTGAAAACAAATCTTATATTTTTGAAACTAACTTAAAAGAAAATATTAGTTTATTTGATGATAATATTAATGATGCTGAATTGGAAAAATCAGTTGAATTAAGTAATATTTCAAATAATATTTTAGAAACAAATGATTTATCACAACTATCAACTGGGGAAAAACAAAGAGTAAATATAGCAAGAATTTTTTATTTAAAAAAGAATTTTTTACTTTTAGATGAAGTGCTTGCAAATTTAGATGAAAAAAACGCTGATGAGATACTTAAAAATTTATTAAACACAAATTCAACTATTCTTTATATTTCTCATCATTTAAGAAAGGAACAAATGCAAATGTTTGATGAAGTAATTAATTTTAATTTATTCTAAATAAAGTTAAGATAAAATAAAATGGAAAAATTTAAAAATTGAATTAAAAATTTATATAGTTTTTCATTCGAAACATTAAGTTGAAATTTTCTAACCTCTAATATTTTAAGATTTATAGCTGTAATAACAATGTTTGTTGATCATTTTGGATTTATTCTTTTTCCTACTCAAACAGAGTTAAGAATAATAGGGAGAATAGCTTTTCCTATTTATGCTTTTTTAAGTGGTGTAGCTATAAATAAAACTAACACACCTTTAAAATATTTAGCAGAACTTTTTTTATTTGGGGCAATAATACAAATAGTTTATATTATCTCTAGTTTATTCATCGATATAACCTTTGATGTTTTTACTTTAAACATTTTTTTTCAATTATTTTTAGGTACTTTAACATCATATGTTTTTATTAAAAATAAAAAATTGGGAATATTATTATTTTCTATATTAACATTTTTTTATTTATTTATTGAATTTAAAAATATTTCTTTATCACTAAATAATAAAACATCAAAATTTGGAATTGATTATAAATTTTATGGTTATTTAATAATTGTTTTTTCGGGTATTATTTTTAATCTAACTTTTAAATATTTTAAATTTAATAATTTTTTATTTTTTAAAATATTTTATATTTTATTTTTTATAGTTTTAAATTTGATTTATTTCTTTATTACAAAAATATCTGTTAATGATGTTCAAATTTATTCACTTTTAGTTATACCGTTTTTATTATTTTATAGTCATAAAAAACCTCATAAAAATAAATTGATTAAAATTTTCTTTTGAAGCTCTTACCCATTAAGTTTTATTATTCCAAGTATTTTTTTAATTTTTTAATTATAAAATAAAACACATTAATGACAATTTTAAATCATTAATGTGTTTTTAAATTTGGTTTCTAAACGATTTTTTATTTATTGGTTGTAAAAGAACAAATATAAAAAATGTTTCACATAAAACTTTACTTTAAAAAATATCTACTATTAATAAATGTTATTTTATTTAAAAATAAAAAAATTTTTTTTAATTTTAATTTAAAAATTTAATATTACTCTTCAATATCTATATTAAATTTTTCTTTAAAATCTTTTTTGTGGAAAGATTTTAACATTGAAACATCAGTTTTTAGTACTGCTATATCTTGTTTCATTTCTTTCACATCATTTTCTAAAACAGTAACTCTTGTTTTTAATTCGGCAACATCTTGTTTTAGAACAGCAACATCTTGTTTTAGAACAGCAACATCTTGTTTTAGAACAGCAACATCTTGTTTTAATTCAACAACATCTTGTTTTAAAATAGCGACGTCTTGTTTTAATTCAACAACATCTTGTTTTAAAATAGCGACGTCTTGTTTTAATTCAACAACATCTTTTTTCAGTGATGTTACATCTTTTTTAATTTCTACAATCTCGCCTCTCATTTTTGTTAATTCATTTAAAATTAATGCTAATGTATCTTGAGTTTTGATTTTTGACATTTTAACTTTTAGTACACTAAATTCAGTTACTAAAGCTCCTTTTTCATTTTTTCCAAAACAAATTGTATATTTTTTATTTTTATAATTATACAATATTTTTTTAGCTTCTTTTTCATTAATTTCATTACATTTTGTTTTGTATTCAATCATATATTCCCTTTATATTTTTTTAATATTTTTATATATTAATATATGTTTATTTTTTAAAAAAATAATAAAAAAAAATAAAAAATGGGAAAAATATTTTATTTAAAAATTTATTTTAAAAAGACATTGATGATAATTCCAAGCAGTTAAGGTATTTTATTTAATTTTGATACAATTTATTTTTTATAAAACTATATTTTACATTGAAATTTTCATCAATTACAACAATATTTGCTTTTTGATTAACCTTTATTGTGCCAAATTGCTTAGTTTTCTTTATTTTTTTAGCAATATTATAAGATGAAAATAAAACAATTTCATTTCAAGAACATTTTGTTGTTTTATGAAAAATATTTAATATTTTATTATAGGGCATTCCGCTACCAGCGATATTTTTTAAATTTTTTAAATAAAAAATATTCTCTTTTTTAATTATTTCTAATTCACCTAATAAATATTCGCCATCAACTAAACCTTTAGGTGATAAAGAATCTGAAATAATTATTAAATTATTTTTATCAATATTTTTATATGTAAAATTAATAATTTCTTTAGATGTATGAAGCGAATCGCTTATTAATTCTACCAAAAAATTTTTTGCTAATTTATTATTTAAAATTGTATTTACTAAAGATTCTTGTCTATGATCGAATGATGAACAACCATTATAAAAATGAGTAAAAAAATGAAAACTATTTAAATTGTATTTTTTTGAAAAATCATAACAATTAGAATGTCCAATGGTAAAAAATAACTTGTCATTATATTTTTTTATCAGCTCAAAATCATTATTTTCTGGAGCAATAGCAACTATAGGTTTGATATTTTTTAATTTAGTTAATAAATTTAATTTTTCATCACTTATTGGAATAATAAATTTATCATTGTGAGCGCCTTTTTTTTCTTTTGAAATAAAAGGTCCTTCTAAATACCAACTTAATAAAGATAAGTTTTTATAATTAGATAAATTATCGGCTATTTTTTGAATATTTTCTCATTTATCTGTTACAGTTGTAGCATTAACGGCTACTACACCTTCTAGTTTGTGTAATTTTTCAAGATATTTTTCAAATTTTTTTTCTCAATCATTTTCCAACATAGATTGAAAATCGAATCCATATCCCCCATGTGTGTGAGAATCGATAAATGCAGGCATTAAAATATTTTTCTGACAATCAATGCCCTTTTTACTGGTAGTTCCTTTTTTAATATTTAAAATTTTTCCATTTTCATTTATTTCAAGATAACCTAAAAATTGTTGATCTTTAGTTGTTATTAAAGCATTCTTAAAAATCATTATTATCCTTTTTTATTAAATATTTCTTTTCCTAATTTTATAAATTCATTTAAGTATGAATTTAATTTTTTAAATGCTAATTCATATAAATCGCTTTTTGTTAGATCGATTTTTGCTTTAGTTAAAATATCTAAAGTCCACTTGCTTCCGCCTAATTTTAAAAAACTTTCAATATAATTATTAATATTTTTATCTTCTTGATATTTTTCAAAAAAATAATTTGCAATCAAAAAACCAAAAGCATATTTACATAAATAAAAATCAGCATAATAATGTGGCACATCAACTGAATGAATATAATTTTCTTTATGCTTAGATTTTTTTGAAAAAAACTTTTGTTCATTTTTTTGATAAATTTCGACCAACTCATCAAAACTTGATAAAGTTTGCCCTTTATCTAAAATATTAAATAAGTCGTATTCATAATTAGATAAAAATGTTGAATGATAAACAATATCTGTAAAATTTTCAATATATTTTGATATCATTTGAAATTTTAGCTTTTTATTTTTATTAGTATTAATTAAATAATCTAGCAATAATAATTCATTAAAAGTGGAGGCAACTTCAGCTATAAAAATTGAAAATTCAGAATTCTGAATCTCTTGATATTTATTTACATAATAATTATGTAATGCATGTCCTAATTCATGTACTAAAGTAAAAACAGAATCAATTGTATAATCTCAGTTCATTAAAATATAAATTTTATCAAGTCCATAACTATTACTTATTGTATAAGCGCCAGAAACTTTATTTTCAGCGGAAAAATAATCAATTCAATTTTCATTAAAAGCTTTTTTAATTATTTCTAAATATTCATCACCCATGACACTTAAAGCTTTTAGAATAATTTCTTGTGCTTGTTCGATGGTATATTTTTGTTTAATATTAATCAACTCTAGTCAATTATCATAAATTTTAGGTTTAAAGCCGTATTTTTTCTTGAAAAAAAGATTATTATATTTTTTTATTTTACTTATTATATTTTTCTTTTGAGAAATAGTTTGAAATAAATTTTCTAAAATTTTACTATCAATTTTATCATCAATAAGCATTGATTCAACGCTAGAGTTAAAATTTCTAATTTTAGCAAAATTAGCAGTTTTATTAAAATGATCAATTAAAAATTTCGCCATTAGTTCTTTGTGCTTATATTTATTTTTATAATATGTATAAAATATTTCTTTTCTTTGTTTCTCATCTTTAGATGACATCAAAAAATTAAAATTATTTTCAGTGATTTTAATTTTTTTGTTATTTTTTATAAAATAGCCATAATCTAATTCAGAATTTACTAAAATTTCAAAATAGTTTTCTAAATTGATTTCACTTTTTTCATTCTTAATAATAAAATTTTCAATTTTTTCTTCTAATCGATATTTTTGAGCTTGAAAAATTTCTTCAAAATATTTTTTATAATTTTGAAAAATTTCTAATTTAGCTCATTTTTTTAATTTAGCAAAATATTTATTTTGCCTATTTAATTCTGAACCATTTTTTTCATAAATAAAATTCAGCTCATTCTCTAAATTTGCTATTAATTTATTAATTTTAGAATCAATTAAATTTAAGCTTAATTTATTAGTTAAATAATTATAAATTCGATTAAAAATCAAATCATTTTCTTGCTCAATTTTTAGATATTTTAAATAATTTTCAGGATTATCATATTTTGTTTCTTTTCAGTTTAAAATCCGCTTTTTTTGAATAATAAAAAATTCAATTTCTTGTTCAATTGAATTTTTTAATAAACTTTCTAAATCAAATTTATATTTACTTGGTATATTTTCGTATTTTTTATAAAAACGCATTTATTTTTTGAAAAATTCTTTCAATAATTGTTCTACTTGTTCTTGACTTTCCATATGAAGAGCTTTATGCATTAATTTATGTGCATCGCTAAAATTAATTTCTGAAATTAATTTTCTAGCTTCTAAAACACTTGAGGATGACATTGAAAATTCATCTAATTTCATTCCTAAAAGTAATGGAATAGCATTCATATCCCCAGCCATTTCACCACACATACCAACTCATTTACCAGCTTTATGAGCCCCGTCAATTGTCATTTTTATTAATCTTAATATTGAAGGATTTAAAGGTTGATATAAATAAGAAACTTTTTCATTCATACGATCAGCAGCCATTGAATATTGCATTAAATCATTTGTTCCTATTGATACAAAATCTGCATAATGACAAAATTGTTCAGTTAAAACAGCAGCAGCTGGTGTTTCCACCATCATCCCAACTTCAATTTTATTTTTTAATTCTAGTCCTTGAGCAACTAATTTTGCCTTTTCTTGGTCAAAAATAGCTTTAGCTTGTTTAAATTCGTTAATTGTAGAAATCATAGGAAACATAATAGCTAAATTCCCATAAACAGAAGCTCTAATTAAAGCTCTTAATTGAACTCTAAAGCTTTCAACCATATCTAAAGACATCCTTATTGCTCTATATCCTAAAAATGGGTTCATTTCTTCAGGGAATTTGAAGTATTTTAAGGTTTTATCTCCCCCAATGTCTAAAGTTCTAATAACAACTTGTTTAGGTGACATTTTTTCAATTACTTGTTTATAGGCATTAAATTGTTCTTCTTCGTTTGGTCAATTTTCTGAATCCATATATAAAAATTCACTTCTAAATAAACCAATAGCTTCTGAACCAACTTTAATAGCGTTAGTAACATCTACTGGAGAACCAATATTAGATGCTATTATAATTTGTCTTCCATCTTTTGTAATTGAAGGTTTTGATGCAAATTGTTTTAATTGTTTTTTATATTCAATATATTTTAAATACTCTTGTTCAAATAAATGAATTTCTTCTTTAGAAGGATTTATGATTAATTGTCCGCTATTACCATTTATTGCAACTACATCATCATTATTAACAATTTCAGTAATGTTTTTCAAACCTAAAATGGCAGGTATTTCTAAAGTTCTTGCCATAATAGCTGAATGAGAAGTTCTTCCTCCGATATTAGTTAAAAATCCTTTTACATATTTTTTATTTAATTGAGCTGTTTCAGAAGGTGTTAGATCATCAGCTACAATAATAACTTCTTTATCAATAGCGGATAAATCAGCAATTGGAATTTTTAAAAAGTTTTTAATTATTCTTTCATAAACATCTTTAACATCAGCGGCTCTTTCACGCATATATTCATCATCCATTGAAGAAAAAATTTCAACATAACTTTCTTTAACTTGATTTATAGCTTTTGGACCATTAAATTTATTAGTTTCAATTAATTCTTTGATCTGATCGAAAATAGCAGGATCATTTGCAATTAAAATATGAGAATTTAAAACATCCAGTTCTTCTTCATTTAATGATTTTGCAGCTATATCTTTAATTTTCTCAATTTGAATAATTGAATCTTTTTGTGCTTGTTGAAAAAGCAAAATTTCTCTTTGAACATCATCGATAAGATAATCTTCAATTATTAAAGGTTGATTATCAATTTTATAAACGTTAGCAATAGCAATTCCGTTTGAAGCAGCAATTCCATTTAATTTTTTATTCATATTTTCTCCTTAGTAATTTAATTTAAAAATTTAATAAGATAATAATTTTTCTTTCCTTTTTTTAATAGTGAAAATTTACCATCAAACTTATTCTTATCTAATAATATAGTATTTTCATCTTCAATAATAAAATTATTAATTTTTAATGCTTTTTTAGCAATAAATTCGCGCATTTCTCGTTTAGATAACACAATTTTATTTTTAATTAAAAAATCTGGTAAATTTTCTTCATAGCTAGCAATAAATGTGGGGATAGCTTTTTCTAATTGCCCTAAATCAGAAGTTGTAAGAAATGAAAAATCTTCATTATTAAATAATATATCACTTATTTTTATAGCGTTTTTTACATGTTCTAAGCCATGAATATCTTTAATCACTTCATATGCTAGTGCTTTTTGAGCTATTTTTTTGAAGCTTTCTTTATTATGTTCATCCATAATATTTTTGATTTTTTCTAAATCTAAAAAGGTTAAATATTTTAATAATTTTTCAACTTCCATATCTTCTTGATTAATTAAAAATTGATAAAGTACATATGGAGAAGTCAAATTTGGATCTAATCAAAGCGAACCGCCACCTGTTGATTTGCCAAATTTAACATTATTTTTATCTGTTAATAAATTAGTTGTTATTGCAAAACTATTCGAATCTTCACCATGAACTTTTTTAATCATTTCAATTCCAGATGTAATGTTTCCTCATTGATCAGAGCCACCTAATTGTCCTTTAACATCAAAATTAGAATATAAATATTTAAAGTCCCAAGCTTGAATTAGTTGATATGTAAATTCTGTAAAGGATAAACCTTTTTCAATTCTTGTTATAATTGATTCTTTAGCTAACATATAAGCTATATTTATGTTTTTTCCAACATCTCTTAAAAAATCTATAACATTCATATTTTTATAAATTTCATAATTATCAAAAACTTCTAGTCCAAAGTTTTTAAGTTGTTTAACAATGGCGTTTTTGTTTTTGATAAGCATTTCATTATCTAACATCATTCTTTCAGAATTTTTAAAAGAAGGATCACCTATTAAACCGGTAGCCCCACCTACTATTGCTATAACTTTAATCCCATTTTTTTGAAATCTTTTTAAAGTTGCGATTTGAATATAATTACCTAAATGTAAACTTATAGCTGTAGGATCAAAACCAGCATATATTTTATCATCAATTTTTGAATTTAAAAATTTACCTTCATTTGAAATATTGTTTAAAATATTTCTTTCTTTTAACTCTATTAAAAAGTTTTTTTTATCTTTCATAATTTACCTTTATTTAAAATAATATAATTAAAAATTATAAATTAAAATTAATTTTAACAACTTAATTTTATGAATAATTTTCATATTTTTTTTAATATTTAATTAGTTTTAAATTTTTTAAAATTCATTAAAATTATTTTAAATTTTATTAAAATAAAAAATATATTAAAAAATCTTTCTTAACTTAAATCGATTTCTTTAATATTAGTGTCTATTTCTAATTTTTTTTCTTGTTTATTTAAATCGGAAGAATAAATTATTTCTATTTTATTTGAATTATTTTCTTGTTTAATAATAGCGCTGTGAGCAAAAGGGATTGAAATATTTAAATTTAAATCTTTAATATAAATTTTTTCTTTTTTTGTTTCAATATCTTTATTTAAACTAAAGTTAGATATAAAAAATAAATTATCATTAGATTTAAAGTCAAAATATTTGGTTAAAATATAATTTTCATTATTTTCTAAAATTTTAAAGTTTTTTAATACATTAACGTATTGATTTTTTTTATCTTGTTCAAAATTAGGAATGATTGAATATGCAAAATTTTTATTTTTATCATTATTTAATATTAGTGAATGAAAATTAGCTGAAATTTTTTCAATTTTATTTGTATTTAAACGATTTATGTTAGAAACAAATGGATATTTTTCGACTTTTTCATTTTTTACTTTATGTTGGCTTTTATCATCTAACAAAATATAACCAATAGATTCATTATTTGTTGAATCTAAAAATCTATATAAATCTTTTTTATTATTTTCTATAAAAATTTCATCTTTTATAAAAGCATTTTTTAGTTAAATGATTAGCTATAACAGTTTTAGCATTTTTTTGTGAATTATTTTTTATATTACCAACAATTATTATTTGGTTATCAATCATAAAATAAGTTTTTGTAGTTTCTAATTGAAAACTAAAATTTTTAACAAAAGCCTTTATAAAACCTATGTTATTTATTTTAATTCCATTATTATAACTTTCATCATTTTTAATTTTCTTTTCAATATTTTTTTGTTTTTCTTTTAACAAAAATTTAAACTTTTCAAAGTTTTGTTTTTCTGTTTCATTTAATTCAGCTAATTTTTTATTTTTAGGAAACTCATAACTATATAATTGGTTAAATTCTTCATTTTCAATAGAACTAATTCCAGGAATTTTATCAAAATCAATTATTGCTCAATAATCATTATCATAAGGATATAAATTATTTTTTGTATGAAGTAGTGTTGAACCATCATTGTGATAATAAGCTTCTAAATTTTCACCAAGTAAAGCTTCGAAAAAAGCTATTTTCTTACTATGTAAATTTATATTAAACATAAAATAATTAGTTTTTCAAACATATCGATCTTGGTTTTTAGTGAAAATAATATTATTTATTTCTTTTTCTTTTTCAATATTATTACCTAAATTTTGGTTATAAAAATCTATAATATTTTGTGAAAAAGCGCTATTGATTTTATATTTTTTTAAATCATCGATTAATAAATCTATACTTTTTCAATGTTTTAATTGTTCTTTTAAAAAGTTAACTAAATTTAATTTATATTTTTCTGGAGCATTATCCATAAAAACAGTTAAGTAAGATAAAATATTTAAACCTTTTTTCTTATCGCTATGTCCTTCTCTAACAATGGCTCTTCCGCTAAGACCATCACTAATTGAACCTGCAAACATAAATGGCATTACTGATTTCTCAATAAATTTATAAAGATTTTCAATTTTTTCGTTTTTAGCTAAGTCTAAAGAACTAGATTTTAAATAAGTAAATAAACTAGCAAAGCCATTAAATAATACTTCGCCATAAGAACCTATATATGGAACATTATCATGTTGAATAAATGAGCCATCTTCATAAAACCCATCACCTGAAATTACATAATCTTTTAATAAACTATCATATAAAGCTAAAATGCTATCTTTTAATAAAACTTCATTTTTTAAAATTACACTTTTAGTAACTGAAACAATTACATTATCAACTAAATTAGCGCCTGTTTGCAACCTTGAAGGTAAGATGGTTTTACTTGATTCACCTCCATATCTTACATTTGGCACAAAATAATCAATAGGCTTAATTCATTTTTGATATTGACTAATATCAAAAATGTCTTTTAAAGAAATAATGAATTTTAATAATGCTTTAGGCATTCCGATTTCATAATGTCATCAATTTATATGTTGTTGTTGATTTTCGTGATAATAATTTGTAGAAAAATCTTCCATTATTTCATTTATAAGTTTTTTTAATTCAGAATTTTTATAAAGTTTGTTATTTTTAACATTAACCTGATATGCTATAGCAAGTGGTAATAACTCTGGAAAAATATCTCTAAGTTGTGAAAAAATAGAAAATATTTTTCCACTTTGTTTTTTATCTTCAACACTAATGATATTATTATTTTCTTTATATCAAATTAAGTCATTGCTTTTTATTTTATTTTTTGTTAAAGCATAAAAAATATTAACAAAAGCACTATCGCTAATTTTATTTTCTTTATAAAAATTTATTATTTCTTCGGCTTTATTTACATAATTTTCTTGTGTTTTAATATTAATTTCAGGCTGAATTAAAAATTCTAAATTAAAATTTTTTAAAAAATTATTATGTAATGAATTAAAATTTATTTTTTGATCATTATTTTCTTGTTTTATTTCTTTTCTTTGTTTATTTAAATCACTTTCATTATTTTTTTTTATTTCTTTATTTTGACAAGCTATAAAAAAAGAAGAAAAAAAAGCTATAGAATTTAGTGATAAAGATAAGTATATTTTTTTTGTTTTCATTTTTTTTATTTTTAACTTTCAATTTTGGAATTTAATATTTTTTTTATTTATTTTATCATTTTTTAAAATAAGAATATTTTGATTTTTCTATATTTAAATATAATATATATTACTTAAAAATATTTTTAAAGGTGGATATGAAAAAAATTATTAAAATTATTTTTTGATTCTTATTATTTATTTTAATTTTTTCAACTATTTTTGTTTTACAACCTTTTTTACTTTTGTTTTCGTTTAATAATTTTAATTTTTTAACACGTTATTTTGAAATATTAAAAAATAATTTTTTCAATATCTCAATTTTGTTTATATGTTTTAGTTTTAGTTTTATTTTTACATTTATTATATTTTTTATTGTTTATTTTAAAAATGTAAAAATAAAAAAGTTAACAAAAAATAATCTAAATTTAAACAAAAAAAACTTGGATTTAAACGAAAATTATCTAAAACTTAAAGAAGAAAATCCTATTTTAATAAAAAATATGATTTTTGAAAAACAAGAATTTAATTTAAATAAGAATGAAATTAATAATGTATTAAAAGAAATTGAAAATCAATTAAAAAAAGAAAAAAGAGAAAATGAAATTGAAAGTTGAAAAAAAATTATTGAAGAATTTATTAATTTATTTTTTATTAATTCAAAAAATAATGATAATGATACAAAAATAAATTTTAAATCTTTATTATTTTCATTTTGAAAAATAAATGAATTATTTAAAACAGCTTCAATAAATATCGATATTTATATCGATGATCGAAAAACTTATTCAATCATTTTAGTTATGATTTATTATATATATCATAAACATTATAAAAATATTATTTTAACTGTAGATGATAAATTAGGCTTAATTTGTTTTTTTACAAGAAGTTTAATTTTGGATATTTTTAATTTAAACACAACAAAAAGATATCGAAAAAATAGGGATTTAAATAATAAAAATCTTATAATTTATTTAGTTGAACAAATTAAAAATTATATTGAATTTAACGATAAAAGAGAAGAAACATTTTTAGAATTTATAAATGGCTTTTCATTTTTAAAAATATATAATGTTAGTTTGATTGAAAATATTATAAATATACCTAATAATTATTTTCTTTTTAAAAATAAGAACAAAAGTGAAGAAGTAATTGATTCAGAATATTATTATCATCATTCTACATATGAAATTTTATATTTATTAAATCGTAAATGAATTCCATTACATATTAAAGATGTTGCAAGTGAATATCATGTTGATCATTTAGTAGCTAAATCACTTTTTGAAAAAGAAAAAAAGACAATTCTTAACAATGATACCAATACTGAAGAAGTTACAAAATTTTGAAACAAATATTGAAAACGTTTGTCTTTACCTAATTTAGCATTAATGCCCAAAAAAATAAATTTAAAAAAAGGTGAAAAAGAATTAAAAAAATTTTGTAATTCACAAAAATGAATAAATGAAAATTTTAAATATCATTATTTTTTAAATAAAGAAATTTGTGAAAATGGAAATATCAAAAATTTTGATGATTTTTACAATTTAAGATTTAAAAAACTTAAAAATCAAATTGTTTTTTTACTAGGGTATATTTATAATAGAAAGCCCAAAGAAAATGCAAAAGATTATGAAGCAAAACTTGAAAAATACAAAAATGAAAAAAAGAATTTAATTAATTATTGAGGATTTTAATTTTAAATACTGTTGATTTTTAAATTAATCAATAGTGTTTTTTAAAAATTTAATTAAAAAAAACTAAAAATTTATTTTTTTCTTTTTTTTAAATTTTTAGCTCATTTACCCTTTAAATTAGCTAGTTTTTTGCATTTTTTTAAAAAAAAAAAAAAAAAAGCATATCTTGTTTTATAATATAAAAAAAATATTATAAAAAGTTATCTTTAAATTCTAAAAATGTTAAGATGTTTTTTATTTTTATAAAAAAAACAAAAAATCGAGGTTATTTTATTATGGCAAATAATAACAGACAAGACGAAGAAAAAAGATCTAAAAAGAAAAGAATAATTGCTTTATTAGCATTCTTAGTTGGTGCGCTAGGTGTTTCAAGTGCTAGTATACCTTTGTTCTTAGAAAGATATAATTATCACGCTTTACCTGATGCAATTAAACCAAAAGTTAAATTTTCTAACGATCATGACAACGGAGGAAAATTATCTCTAGAGTTAACACCTGAATTAGCAGGTAAAAATGTAACTGCTGTGTTTGAAGATGAGCATGGAAATGCACACTTAATAGAAGATTTAACCGTTGGAACAGATGGAAAATTAGTGATTGAACTTCTAAACTTCCAAAAGGTGCGAGATATACCTTTAAACAGCTGCATTCAGATAGTAAATCCGGAAGAAAAGCTTTATTAGACTTAAGTGATGTTCTACCAAAAGATAAAACAGTTAACAAAACCTTTTATTTTGACGA